>JAQGLF010000172.1 GCA_028293025.1 Alphaproteobacteria bacterium | reverse complement strand
GACACGTCCGCCGCCGCCCCTCAGAACAACGCCATCACGTCCTCGATGATCACCCGCATCGCGTCGTGGGCGCCCTGTTCGTCGCGGGCGCGGATGGCATCGAGGACGGCGCGGTGGGCAGGGAGGCTGGCGCGGTGGCGGGGAAGGCTGGCGGTGCGGCCGTTGAAGCGGCTGGTGAAGCGGATCGAGGTTTGGAGCGCGGTCGCCACCAGATCGCGGAACTGGCGGTAGAAGGGATTGCCGCAGGCGTTGAGGATGGCGATGTGGAAGGCGATGTCGGCGTCGAGCGCGTCGTCCTCATTTCGTTCGACCGCCTCCATCCGCGCATAGCCCGCTTCGATCGCCGCCACCGCATCGGCGTCGGCCTCGCGCGCGGCGAGGGCGGCGGCGGCCGGCTCGATGGCGATGCGGAGCTCACTGAACTGGCGCAGAAGGTCGATCGAGAATTTGCGCTCGAGCAGCCAGCGCAGCACGTCCGGATCGAACAAATTCCAGGAGGAAGGTGGCTGGATGGTCGTGCCCTTGCGGGGCCGGGCGGTGAGCAGGCCCTTGGCGGTCAGCATCTTCACCGCCTCGCGCGTCACCGAGCGGCTCACCGCATGCTGCGTCGCCAGCTCCGCCTCGGTCGGGAATCTCTGGCCGTCATAGCTGCCGGTGACGATGGCGCGGCCAAGCGCGTCGAGCATGCCGAAGGTGAGGTTGCGGCCGAATCCGTCGGCAAGCCGGGCCGCGCCGGCATCGGGGCCCGCGCCCCACTCCCTCTCACCGCTGGACATGCTGATTTAATCATATAATTCCTTGGCCGAAACGGCAACATCGCCGCATTTCCGCGGGCCCCCAAATAAGAGGGGCGGATTGGGAGGACCGGACGTGCATCTCGCAACGATCGATATCGTGGTGGTCGTCGCTTATGCGATCGCCATCTTCGTCCTCGCCCAATATGTCAGCCGCGAGAAGGCGGGGCACAGGAAGGACACGTCCGATTATTTCCTGGCGTCGAAGAACCTGCCCTGGTGGGCGATCGGCGCCTCGCTCATCGCCGCCAACATCTCGGCCGAGCAGATCGTCGGCATGTCGGGATCGGGCTATGCGATCGGCCTCGCCATCGCCTCCTACGAATGGATGGCGGCGGCGACCCTGCTGATCGTCGGCAAGTTCTTCCTGCCGATCTTCCTCAAGAACGAGATCTACACGATGCCGCACTTCCTGCGGCGGCGTTACGGGCGGTCGCTGCCGATCCTGATGGCGGTGTTCTGGCTCGTCCTCTACGTCTTCGTGAACCTGACCTCGATCATCTGGCTCGGCTCGATCGCGGTGACCAAGGTCGCCGGGGTCAACCAGGACGTCGCTTTGGCGGGGCTCGGCGCCTTCGCGCTTCTCTACCAGCTGCGCGGGGGTTTGAAGGCGGTGGCGCTGACCGACATCGTCCAGGTGACCCTGCTGGTGCTGGGCGGCCTGGTCGTCGCTTATCTGACGCTCGACCGGATCGGCGCGGGCGCCGGTTTCGCCGCGGGCTTCGGCAAGCTGCTGCATGCCGCCCCCGATCATTTCCACATGATCCTGAAGAAGGGCGATCCGCATTACATGGATCTGCCGGGCCTCTCGGTGCTGATCGGCGGCATGTGGATCGCCAATCTCAGCTATTGGGGCTTCAACCAATATATCATCCAGCGCGCGCTGGCGGCGAAGAGCCTCGACGAGGCGCAGAAGGGCGTCATGTTCGCCGCCTTCCTGAAGCTGCTAATGCCTTTGATCATCGTCCTGCCGGGCATCGCCGCGGTGATGCTGGCGCCGGGCCTGCCCAAGCCGGACGAAGCCTATCCGACGATGATGCGGCTGCTGCCGACCGGCCTGCTCGGCCTCGTCTTCGCCGCCCTGATCGCGGCGATCATCGCGTCCACCGCGTCCAAGATCAACTCGATCGCGACCATCTTCACCCTCGATCTCTACGCCCGGTTCCGCGGCGATCGGACGCAGGCCGAGGATGCGGAGGGGCGGGGCATCGAGGAGCGCCATCTCGTGCTGGTCGGCCGGATCACGGCGGTCGTCGCCATCCTGATCGCGATTGCCGCGGCGCGCCCGCTGGTCGGCCGCTCCGAGCAGGCCTTCCAATATATTCAGGAATTCACCGGCTTCTTCACGCCGGGCATCACCGTGATCTTCCTGCTCGGCCTGTTCTGGAAGCGGGCGAACGAGGCAGGGGCGTTCACCGCGGCGGTGGCCTCGGTCGTCCTCTCGGCGCTGTTCAAGAGCGTCTGGGCGAGCCTGCCGTTCATGGACCGGATGGGCGTGGTCTTCCTGATCTCGCTCGCGCTCGCCGTGGTCGTGTCGCTGGTGACGAAGCCGCAGCCCGGCGCCGACACGATCGACGCGCGCGACGTCCGCTACGCGACCCGAACCGGGTTCAACGTCGGCGCGCTCGCGGTCGTTCTGATCCTGGTGGTGCTCTACAGCATGTTCTGGTGAAGCCCGGACGCCCGGCGGTCACTTCTAGGTGCTTCGACCAATCGACCTGGCTCGCCCGCCTTCGGGAAAGGCTCGGAGTGGCGCCGATCAGCTCCGCTGCTGGAACCAGGAGCGCGGTTCGGCGCCGCCCGGGCCGGGGGCCTGGGCGGGGGCCGCGGCTTCGCCCGCAAGGCGGGTGCAGACCTGGTGGAAATTGCCCTCCACGGTCACATGATGCTCGCCGAAATAGATGTCGGTGAACGGCCCGGGGGTCGACGCGACGTGGGTGATGCGGGCGACGTTGACCGCGATATCGCCGCGCTGGCCGCCCCTCTTCATGATCACAAGCTTCACGTCGTCACCTCCGGCCTGAGCCGACATTAGCGGCGTTTCGTTAAGGCAGGGTTGCACGCGGCGGAAGGATAGCTTCCCCGCCTGCAGCGAGGGGAGCGAAGGACGGATCGCGCGGCGGCGGCTTTGGCGGCGGACCGGCGGGAGTGGGCGGAGCGGCGATCAGGCCGGCGTAGAGATAGCTTCGTTCGAGCTCGGTGGGGCAGGTCATTGGGCTTCCTTTCGGTCGGGACGAGGGTCATGCGGCGCGCCTTGACGTCGGCGGGTGAGGCTGGACTCCGGACATCTGCAGGCGCTGGCGGACGGAGCGGCGAATCAGATCCGCGATCTCCGGCGCGCGGCCGTTC
>JAQGLF010000150.1 GCA_028293025.1 Alphaproteobacteria bacterium | reverse complement strand
TAGCCCGAATAATCGAGCGCATTGACGCCGATGAACAGATCGTGGGCACCCATCGCCTCGGCCCAGCCCAAAGCCAGAGACAGGAAGATGGTGTTGCGCGCCGGGACGTAGGTGACCGGCACGTCCGCGCCGACACCCGTCCTGGGCCCGGTCTTGGGCCCAGTCTTGGGAACGTCGATATCGGCGGTGAGCGCGGAGCCGCCGAAGGCGCGCAGGTCCAGCGGCAGGACGACGTGCCGCTCGGCGCCGAGCGCGATCGCCACCCGCGACGCCGCCTGCAGCTCGACGCGGTGGCGCTGGCCGTAATCGATCGTCAGCGCGAGGACGGCGAATCCCGCCGCGCGCGCGAGCGCGCCCGAGACCATCGAATCGAGGCCGCCCGAGACGAGCACGACAGCTTTGGCGGATGCGGGCATGGCGGCGCGGCTAGAGCGCCGCGAACGGCGAGGCAAGCGCTCTCAACCGGCCTGCGCTCGCGGCCGCTTTATTGGTCTTTGTTGTCGCGTCGCTTTTGCGAAATTGAGCAGGCTCGCCATGCCCCCGGCATGGCTGCTCAATGCGGCGCACTGAGCACCTGCTCAATGGTATCCACTTTTTCGCGCGACGCTCAAAGAACGGGCCGCCCGGTGAAGAGCGGCCCAGTTGAGGCTTTTAGGCCTGCTAGGGAGGAAAGCGTGCCCACAATCGGCACGATCCCCACATAGCCAAGGCAGGGTAAACAAAGGCTTAACGGCCGGTCGCAAGCGGCGAGGCCGGTCAGCTCTCCCCGCTGCTTTCGATATCGTCGAGCGAGATCGGAAAGACGCGCGAGCAGAATTCGCAATCGACGCTGATGAAGCCGTCCTCGTCGACCATCGCCGCGCGGTCGGCGGCGTCGAACCGGGCGATGACGCCCTTGATATACTCGGCATTGCAGCGGCAGCCCTTCGCCAGCGTCACCCCGGCGAGGACATGCACCTCCTCCTCGTGGAACAGCCGCCAGAGGACGTCCTCCAGCGGCAGCCGTCGGTCGGTCAGCTCGCTGCCCTTGATCGTCTCGGCGAGGATGCGGACATGCTCCCATTCCGGATCGTCGAGCCTGGTATGGAGCCGGTCGCGCCCCTCCTCCCCCGCCGGCAGATGCTGGACGAGGATGCCGCCGGCGACATGGCCGGTGTCGTCGACGGCGAGCCGGACGACGCTCGGCAATTGCTCGGACTGGGTGAAATAGCTCTGGGAGGCGTCGGCGAGCGAGCTTCCCTCGAGCGGCACGATCCCCTGGTAGCGCTCGCCGGAGGCAGGATGGTCGAAGGTGATCGCCAGATACCCTTTGCCGAACAGGGCGAAGAGGTCGCGATGGCTCGGCAACTCGGCGAGCCGCTCCCGGTCGAAGCGGACATAGCC
The DNA here is from genome assembly GCA_028293025.1 of Alphaproteobacteria bacterium. Taxonomy (GTDB): domain Bacteria; phylum Pseudomonadota; class Alphaproteobacteria; order Sphingomonadales; family Sphingomonadaceae; genus Allosphingosinicella. Next base: position 3,236 of record JAQGLF010000150.1, on the reverse strand, counting down.
GCGCAGCTCGCCCGATCTGTAGTCGCAGACGAGGAGGTCGACGATGCCGCTTTCGGTTTGCGCCTGGATGGTCAGCTGGCCCCCCTCCTCCTTGAGCAGCGAGCCGAGCAGGGCGGCGAGCACCAGAGCTTCGGAGAGGATGCGGGCGATCGGCGCCGGATAATCGTGCGCGGACAGAATATGGTCGAGCACCGGCCCGAGCCGGACGATCCGGCCGCGGGCATTGCGGCCGGGGATGGTGAAGCTCAAGGCCCCGTCGAGATTGGCGGCGGCCGCCGCTTCGATGCTGCCGGGAGAGGTCATGGCCCCGATGTGGCCAAGGCACTGCCGCGGTTCAATATCCGAGCGGCCTCCACCTCAGGCCTGCGGCGCCTCGTAATGCCGCGCCGCCTCCGACAGGCGCTCGACGAAGGTCGCGATCTCCGCCTCGCCGACGATCAAAGGCGGGAGGACGCGCATGACGTTGTCGCCCGCAGCGACGGTGAGCAGGCCGTGCTCGCGCAGATGGTTGACGAAGGCGCGGCTGTCGGTCTTCATCTTGACGCCGAGCATCAGGCCGATGCCGCGCACGCTCTCGAACAGATGGTCGTGATTGGGGATCATCTGCTCGAGCGCGCCGCGCAGCCGCTCGCCCATCGACCGGACATGCTCGAGGAAGCCGGGCTCGAGCACGACGTCGAATACCGCCTGGCCCGCCGCCATCGCCAGCGGATTGCCGCCGAAGGTCGAGCCGTGGGTGCCGATCACCATGCCCGCCGCCGCTTTCTCGGTGGCGAGGCAGGCGCCCATCGGAAAGCCGCCGCCGATTCCCTTGGCGGAAGCGAGGATGTCCGGCTCGATGTCGTAATGCTCATGGGCGTAGAGGCGGCCGGTGCGGCCAACGCCGCACTGGACCTCGTCGAGGACCAGCATCAGGTCCTGCTCGTCGCAGATGCGCCGGAGCCCCTGCATGAACTCGCGGCTGGCGGGACGGATGCCGCCCTCGCCCTGGACCGGCTCGACGAGGAAGCCGGCGGTCTTCTCGTCGACCGCGGCCTCGGCCGCCTCGAGATCGTCGAAGGCGACGACCCGGAAGCCCTCCAGCAGCGGCGCGAAGCCGTCGCGCAGCTTCGGCTGGTCGGTGGCGCTGATCGTCGCCATCGTCCGGCCGTGAAAGGCGCTCGAAAAGGTGATGAGCGTGTGCTTTTCGGGCCGCCCGTGATGATGGTGATAGCGGCGCGCGGTCTTGATCGCGCATTCGACCGCCTCGGCGCCGCTATTGGTGAAGAAGATTGTGTCGGCGAAGCTGTTTTCGGTGAGCCGACGGGCGAAGGCCTCGCCCTGGGGGCTGCCGTAGAGGTTGGAAACGTGAATCAGCGTCGCCGCCTGCTCCTGGATCGCTTTGGTCAGATGCGGATGACCGTGGCCGAGCAGGTTGACGGCGATGCCGCTGGCGAAATCGAGATATTTCTCGCCTTTCTCGCCGTAGAGCCAGACCCCCTCCCCTCGCACCGGCCGCACCGGCGAGCGCGGGTAAACGGGCATGAGCGGCGTGATGGCCATGAGGGGCTCCCGGCGAGGTTCGAATGCAAGAAAGGCGGCTCCGGAGAGCCGCCTTTCCGCCTCTAGAGTCGGGAGCGTCGCCGCGTCAATGTCGCGGCGCCCGTATTGCCGTTACCAGCGCCGGTCGCGGCGATTGTCGAAACGCTCGAAACGCAGCCGCTCGCGCAGCTGCTGGACGCGCCGCTGCAGATCCTCGCGCTCGCGGAAGCTGAGGCCGTCCCAGGCGCGCCGCTGCAGTTTTTGCTCGATCTTGTCCGCGTCGCGCGAAAGGTTGGCGGCCTCGCCGCGCGAGAGCATGTGGCGATCGAAGCCGAGGCGGATCTGCTGGCGGATCTCGGCCAGCTCGCGCTGGATGCCGCCGCCGCGGAACTCGCCATAGCCGGCACCCGGGTCGCGATATTGGGCGGCGGCGGGAGTCGCGATCGAGAATGCGGCAGCCGAGAGCAGGGTTGCCGAAATCAGGAACTTGCGCATCGTGATACTCCTTTTCGCAAAGACGATGCGTCGCTTCTACGAATCGGAGAATGTTACGGCCCTGAACGGACCTGTCAGCCGCCGTTCAGCGGCGGGGACGGTGTCTAGCTCTTCAGCTTCCAGCCGCGGCGAAGCAATGTGTAGCAGAGCGCCCAGAGCAGCAGGTCGATGACCAGGATCAGCAGCGCGCCGAACAGGATCGGCGAATCGCTATGCCCGAGGAAGCCGAAGCGGAAGCCCGAGATGACGTAGAAGAAGGGATTGGCGTGGCTGACGGCGCGGAAGGCCGGCGCGAGGCTTTCGATCGAATAGAAGGTGCCGGAGAGCAAGGAGAGCGGGGCCACGACGAAATTGCTGACCGCCGCCGCGTGATCGAATTTGTCGGCCCAGATCGAGGTCAGCAAGCCGAAGAAGCCGAGCATCGCGGCGCCGGTGAGGCCGAACCAGGCGACCGCCCAGAAATGATGGGGAATGACATGCACCCCAGGCCATAGCAGCATCGCCAGCCAGACGGCGCAGCCGACCAGCACCGCACGGGTGACGGCGGCGCCGATCAGGGCGGCGATCAGCTCACCGGTCGACAGAGGCGGCATCAGATAATCGACGATATTGCCCTGCATCTTGCCGACCAGCAGCGAGAAGCTGGCATTGGCGAAGGCGTTCTGCAGCATGCCCATCATGATCAGGCCGGGGGCAATGAAATCCGCGAAATGGACCTCCCGGCCCTGCAACGTCACCACGCGGCCGCTGCGGCCCAAGGCGACGGTGAAGATGACGAGAAAAAGCAGGGTGGTGATGGCCGGCGCCCACACGGTCTGCAGCTGGACCTTGAAGAAACGCCTCACCTCCTTCACATAAAGGGTTCTGAGGCCGCCCCAGTTGACGTTTCGGATCACCGGGACGCCAGGTTCGGCCCGAACCCAATTGGAAGGCTGCTCGGTCATCGCGACGTCGCTAGAGGCTGTCGCCATGGCCTGCAAGCTTGTGAAGGAAGACGAATGTCGTGGACGGATGAACGGATCGACCGACTGAAGGAGCTCTGGTCGCAGGGCACGACCGCGAGCCAGATCGCCGACGAGCTCGGCGGCGTGTCGCGGAATGCCGTGATCGGCAAGGCCCACCGGCTCGGCCTCCAGTCCCGCCCGTCGCCGGTGAAGCCGAACGAGGGGGTCGAAGAGGGCCATGCCGCGCCCGAGCCGGCGCCCGCGCGCGCCGCTCCT
>JAQGLF010000149.1 GCA_028293025.1 Alphaproteobacteria bacterium | reverse complement strand
ATCATGGACGTCGGCGCGATGACGCCGAACCTGTGGCTGTTCGAGCCGCGCGAAGACATCATGAACTTCTACGAGCGGGTGTCGGGCGCGCGCATGCACGCCAATTATTTCCGTCCCGGCGGCGTCCACCAGGACGTCCCCCCGGGCCTGCTCGACGATATCGGCGCGTGGATGGACACCAAGCTCCACCGCCTGTTCGAGGATTCGCTGAGCCTCGTCGTCGACAACCGCATCTTCAAGCAGCGTAATGTCGACATCAGCCCGGTCTCCAAGGCCGACGCGCTCGCCTGGGGCTTTTCGGGGCCGATGATCCGCGCCTCCGGCATCCCGTGGGACATCCGCAAGTCCCAACCCTATGACGTCTACGACCGGGTCGAGTTCGACGTGCCGGTCGGCACCCGGGGCGATTGCTACGACCGGCTGATGGTCCGCGCCGAGGAGGTCCGCCAGTCGGTGCGGATCATGAAGCAGTGCCTGAACGCGATGCCGGAAGGGCCGATCGCCTCACTGGACCGCAAGGTGGTGCCGCCCAAGCGGGCCGAGATGAAGCAGTCGATGGAAGCGCTGATCCACCATTTCAAGCTCTACACCGAAGGCTTCCACGTCCCCGAGGGCGAGGTCTATGTCGCCACCGAGAGCCCGAAGGGCGAGTTCGGCGTCTATCTGGTGTCGGACGGGACCAACAAGCCCTACCGGGTCAAGATCCGCCCGACCGGCTTCAGCCATCTCCAGGCGATGGACTTCATGACCAAGGGCCATATGCTCGCCGACGTCACCGCCATCCTCGGCTCGCTCGACATCGTCTTCGGGGAGATCGACCGGTGACGACGTGGGTCAGGTTTGCAGCGAGGGGCTTTGTGATTTTCGGCCTTCTTGGGGCGGCTTTCGCCTTCCTGCTGGTTGGCGAGATGTTCGTCCCTGCGCTAAGGGCGGCGGGCCGGGCCCCCGCTGGAGGATTGATCGCGTCCGCGCTCGCCGCCTTGCTCTGCCAAGTCACCCTGATCGCAATCCGCTTCAAAAGCCGCGCATCGTTCGAGGGGGCTCTCGAGACGATTGCTGCGGAGAAGCCCCGCTGATGGCTGACATCCTCCCCAACAGCATCCCCGACATCGCCGAGATCCGCGCCCGCTGGGGCGCGTTCGCGTGGACGTCGGAGAATGCGGAGCAGGCGAAGACGATCGTCGGCCGCTATCCCCCGGGCCGGCAGCATAGCGCGATCATTCCCCTGCTCGATCTGGCCCAGCGGCAGGTGGGGGCAGAGACGCGGACGCAGGGCTGGCTGCCCATTCCGGCGATCGAATACGTCGCCGCCGCTTTGTCGATGCCGTACATGCGCGCCTACGAGGTCGCGACCTTCTACACGATGTTCAACCTGGCGCCGGTCGGCCGCTATCATGTCCAGGTCTGCGGCACGACGCCGTGCATGCTGCGCGGTTCCGACGACGTCTTCGCCGCCTGCGTCGCCAAAGGCATGAAGAAGGGACAGACGACGCCCGACGGCCTCTTCACCCTCTCCGAGGTCGAATGCCTCGGCGCCTGCGCCAACGCGCCGATGGCGCAGATCAACGACGACAATTACGAGGACCTGACCTTCGAGACGACGACAGCCCTGCTCGACGTCCTCGCCCGCGGCGAGACGCCGAAGCCGGGCCCGCAGCTCGACCGCCAGACGAGCAGCCCCGAAGGCGGCCCGACCACGCTGGTCGAGATGGCGAAGGAGAATCACGATTACCGCCCGCAATGGGCCTTGGAGGCGAAGGCATGAAATCGCTCGGCTCGCTCGTCGCCTCGATCCTCGTCGGCATCCTCGTCCTCTGGCTGCTGGTGAAGCTCGTCTTCTTCACCTTCAAGCTGATCGGCCTCGCCATTGCGGTGGCGGTCGCCGCCGCGATCTTCTTCACCGTGCGCAGGATGATCGAGGGTCCGCGCGATGCTTGAGGACAAGGATCGGATCTTCACCAACCTCTACGGCTTCCAGGATTGGGGGCTGAAGGGCGCGATGGGGCGCGGCGATTGGGACGACACCGCCGCCCTGATGGCGCGCGGCCAGGATTCGATCATCGAGGAGATCAAGTCGTCGGGCCTGCGCGGCCGCGGCGGCGCCGGCTTCCCGACCGGCATGAAGTGGAGCTTCATGCCCAAGGAGCCGAAGCCCGGTAAGCCGAACTTCCTCGTCATCAACGCCGACGAATCCGAGCCCGGATCGTGCAAGGACCGCGAGATCATCCGCCACGATCCGCACAAGTTGATCGAGGGCGCGCTGATCGCCGGCTTCGCGATGCGCGCCCGCGCCGCCTATATCTACATACGCGGCGAGTTCATCCGCGAGGCGGAGACGCTCGCCGCCGCCGTCCAGCAGGCTTACGATGCCGGGCTGCTTGGCAAGAATGCGGCCAGGTCCGGCTACGATTTCGACCTCTTCGTCCATCGCGGCGCCGGCGCCTATATCTGCGGCGAAGAGACGGCGATGCTCGAGAGCCTCGAGGGCAAGAAGGGCATGCCGCGCCTCAAGCCGCCCTTTCCCGCGGGCGCGGGCCTCTACGGCTGCCCGACCACCGTCAACAACGTCGAATCGATCGCGGTCGTGCCGACCATCCTGCGCCGCGGCGCGGCCTGGTTCCGCGGCTTTGGCCGCGAGAAGAACGAGGGCACCAAGCTCTTCCAGATTTCGGGTCATGTGAACAAGCCGTGCGTCGTCGAGGATGCGATGTCGGTGCCGTTCCGCGAGCTGATCGAGCGCCATGCCGGCGGCGTCCGCGGCGGCTGGGACAATTTGCTCGCCGTCATCCCCGGCGGCTCGTCGGTGCCGCTGGTCCCGGCGCACGAGATCATCGATGCGCCGATGGATTTCGACGGGCTTCGCGATCTCAAATCCGGCCTCGGCACGGCGGCGGTGATCGTCATGGACAAGACGACCGACGTGGTGAAGGCGATCGCCCGCATCTCCTATTTCTACAAGCATGAGAGCTGCGGCCAGTGCACCCCGTGCCGCGAGGGCACCGGCTGGATGTGGCGGGTGATGGAGCGGCTGGTCGAGGGCAATGCCGAGATCGGCGAGATCGACATGCTGTGGGACGTCACCAAGCAGGTCGAAGGCCACACCATCTGCGCGCTGGGCGACGCCGCTGCCTGGCCGATCCAGGGCTTGATCCGCCATTTTCGCCCCGAGCTCGAGCGGCGGATCGAGGAACGACGGGGCCGGACGCTGGAGGCGGCGGAATGATGCTCGTTTTCCTTCTGAGCCTGGCTGGGCTGCCTATCTCGAGCGAGCCCATCCGGTTCGATCAATCGCCGCCGAGGGCGAACGAGAAGACGCGGGCTCTGCTAAGCCAATATCGATCCTTCGCGGAATGTGTGGCCTCGGCCGATTGGCAGCTGGCCAAGCCTGTTTTCGACACCCCCATTGGAACAAAAGAAGAGAGGCGCATTCTTGAGCGGGCGGCTGAGCGCGGGCGCTGCGGCTCCAGCTATCAAGGTACTTTTTGGAACACGCAGCTGCGGCTCGCCGTGGCGGCGGCACGCTATCGCAAGGTCTATCCTGCGATCGAAAGTCACGTCCCAACCAGCAACGTCGGAGCGGCACCGGCAGCTGCGACCTTCGCTTGGGTTGGCTCGACAGGCAACGGACCATGGCAGCAATTCCAGTTCCTCGCCAACTGTCTTGCAGAGCGAGAGACAGGGTTGGTTGATGCCCTCCTGAGGACTCCTGAAGATTCCGCCGAGGAGCGATGGGCGATGCAAAGCCTTGGACGACAGGTGGGTCCATGCCTCCGCACAGGACAGCAGCTTCGTATCAGCGGGCTGGAATTCCGCTCGTGGCTTGGTGAGGCGCAGTACCAGCTTGCGCGTTCTCGCCGCCCCGATGAAGGCCAATAATCATGCCCAAGGTCAAGGTCGATGGCGTCGAGATCGAATTTCCGCAGGGGGCCTCCGTGTTCCAGGCGCATGGGCGGGCGTGGGCACCGGGAGCAGGGAATGGTGCTGGCGTCGGCGCCTTTGAAGCCGGCCACCTCGTCACCGTCCGTGTCTCATGCCGAGGCGATGCTGGCTTTGGCCGAGTGCGTCGTCAAAGCCGAACCGGCGGAGTCCTTCGCCGTCTTCTCGACCGAAGTCGCCGGGCCGCAGGAAAAAGCCGCCGTCCGGTCGCTCGCGCCTGCGATCGAGCGATGCCTGCCGCCCGGCTTCGAATTCACGCTGAAGGCGCCGGTACTTCGTTCCTTCCTCGCGGAGGCGGCCTATCGCGTTTCCGTGCAGCAACCGGCGGAGGCCGCGCGATGAGATTGAAGAAGTTTGTAAGTTCTCTCACTGCCGGCGCGCTGCTGGCAATACCGTCCGTTGCACCGGCGAAACGCCCGTTCGCCGACCGGCCGAGCGAGCCCTTGGCTTTGCTCGCGATGCACAATTTCGCCGCTTGTGCGGTCGACCGCACGCCGCACGGCGCCGAGGCCCTGCTCGCGCTCGATTATCGCACGCGCGAATATCGCGAGACGCTCAGCCGCTTCGCCAAGGGGCATGAGGATTGCGCGCCGGGCTCGGAGCTGGCGTTCAGCGGCATCTTCTTCGCCGGCGGCATCGCCGAGCGCCTGCTGCACAACAAGGGCGATGCCGCGACCGTCGCCCGCCTCCTCGCTTACGATCCGGCCAGGCCCGCGCTCCGCGCACGCGACGAGAATGAGCTGACGGCGCTCTGCATGGATCGCCAGGCCCCTGACCAGGCCACCGCCTTGTTCGCCACCGATCCGGGCAGCGATGCGGAGACGGCCGCTTTCCGCGCGCTCGGGCCGACCCTCGTCTCCTGTGTCCGCGCCGGAAGGACGGTGAAGCTCGAGCGCCCGGTGCTCCGCGCCATGCTGGCGCTCGCCGCCTGGCGCCTCGTCAGTCAACCCGCGGCGGTCCCGGCGGCCGCCGGAGGAAAATAATGCCCAAGGTCAAGGTCGACGGCGTCGAGATCGAGGTTCCGCAGGGTGCGACCGTGCTCCAGGCGTGCGAGGCGGCGGGGAAGGAGATTCCGCGCTTCTGCTATCACGAGCGGCTGACGATCGCCGGCAATTGCCGGATGTGCCTGGTCGAGGTGAAGCCGGGGCCGCCCAAGCCCCAGGCCTCCTGCGCGCTGCCCGCCGCCGACAATCAGGAGATCTTCACGCAGACGCCGATGGTGAAGAAGGCGCGCGAGGGGGTGATGGAGTTCCTGCTCATCAATCACCCGCTCGATTGCCCGATCTGCGACCAGGGCGGCGAATGCGATCTCCAGGACCAGGCGATCGCCTACGGCCGCGGCCATTCGCGCTTCGAGGAGAACAAGCGCGCGGTCACCGAGAAATATATGGGCCCGGTGGTCAAGACGATCATGACCCGCTGCATCCAGTGCACGCGCTGCGTGCGCTTCGCCGAGGAGGTCGCCGGGGTCGAGGAGATCGGCGCGATCGGCCGCGGCGAGAACATGCAGATCACCTCCTATCTGGAGGGGGCGGTCACTTCGGAGCTGAGCGGCAACGTCGTCGATCTCTGCCCGGTCGGAGCGCTCGTCTCCAAGCCCTACAGCTTCGAGGCGCGGCCCTGGGAGCTGAGGAAGGTGCCGGCGATCGACGTCATGGACGCGGTCGGCACCAACATCCGCCTCGACCACCGCTTCCGCGAGGTGATGCGGGCGCTGCCGCGGATCAACGAGGACGTCAACGAGGAGTGGGCGCACGACAAGACCCGACACTGTGTCGACGGGCTCGTGCGCAATCGGCTCGACCGGCCATGGGTGCGGAAGGGCGGCAAGCTCCTGCCCGCCAGCTGGGACGAAGCCTTTGCGGCGATCGCCAAGGCGCTGAAGGGCGCGAGCGGCGAGCAGATCGCCGGCCTTGCGGGCGACCTTCAGGATCTCGAATCCGTGTTCGCGCTGAAGACGCTGCTGAACGGGCTCGGCTCGACGCTCCATGAATGCCGCGTCGACGGCGCACGCTTCGACGTCACGACGCCCGCCGCCTATCGCTTCAACTCGACGATCGCCGGGATCGAGACAGCTCCTGTTATCCTCCTCGTCGGCGCCAATCCGCGCTGGGAGGCGCCGCTGGTCAACACCCGCATCCGCAAGGCGGTGAAGGCGGGGGCGAGAGTGTTCCGCATCGGCCCGCCGGTCGATCTCACCTATCCCGTCACGGACCTGGGCGACGATCTGGGCCTGCTCGGCAAGCTGCCGAAGGAGGTGAGCGAGGCATTCGAGGGCAAGGCGAATGCGGCGCTCATCCTCGGCATGGGCGCGGCCGTGCATGCGGGCGCCTATGAAGCGGGCCGCGCCGCGGCGGCCGCGCTCGGCGCGACCTTCAACCTGCTCCACATTGCCGCGTCCCGGGTCGGAGCGCTCGACATCGGCTTCACGACCGAAGGCGGCGTCGAGGCGATCCGGGCGAGGGCAGGGGCGCTGAAGGCCCTGTTCCTGCTCGGCGTCGATGAAATCGACATTTCCGCCTTCGCCGAGACCTTCACCGTCTATATCGGCACCCATGGCGACCGCGGCGTCAGTCATGCCGACGTCATCCTCCCCAGCGCGGCTTATTCCGAGAAGCACGGGACCTATGTGAACCTCGAGGGAAGGGTGCAGGTCTCCGAATTCGGCGTCTTCCCGCCGGGCGAGGCCCGCGAGGATTGGACGATCTTCCGCGCTCTCTCTGACGTGCTCGGCAAGCCCCTGCCGTTCGACGATTTGTCGCAGCTCCGCGCCGCCATCGCCGCCGAGGTGCCGCGGCTCGGCCGGCCTGGCCTGACGCCGGTCGAGCCGCTTCCCGCCTGGTCGGGCACGGCGCCGGCGCCGGCGGGTCCGATCGTCTATCCGATCGAGGATTTCTACCTCACCAACCCGATCGCCCGCGCCTCGCCCACCCTGCAGCGCTGCTCGGCCGAGATCCTCCACGGTCAGACCTTCCAGGAGGCGGCGGAATGACACAGCGACCGGTGAGCGCATGACCGCCTGGTTTCAGAGCACCTGGCTGGGCGCCGGCTTCGGCTGGTTCCTGGCGACCCTGATCCTGATCCTGCTGATCGCCCTCCCACTGATGCTGGCGGTGGCGATGGTGATCTACGCCGACCGCAAGATCTGGGCGGCGATGGCGCTGCGGCGCGGGCCGAACGTGGTCGGGCCGCTCGGCCTCCTCCAGAGCTTCGCCGACGGCCTCAAGGTCTTCCTCAAGGAGACAATCATCCCGTCCGGGGCCAATCGCGGCCTGTTCATCATCGCGCCAATCCTCACCTTCACCATGGCTTTGGTCGGCTGGGCGGTAGTGCCGTTCGGGCCGAACATGGTGCTCGCCAACATCAATGTCGGCCTGCTCTACCTGCTCGCCATCTCGTCCATGGGCGTCTACGGCGTGATCATCGCGGGCTGGGCGTCCAACTCCAAATATCCATTCTATTCGGCGCTCCGCGCGGCGGCGCAGATGGTGAGCTACGAAGTCTCGGTCGGCTTCGTGCTGATCCCGGTCATCCTCTGGGCGGACAGCTTCAACCTCTCGCGTATCATCGAGGCGCAGCGCGGCCATGTCTTCGGCTTCCTGAACGGCTTCGGCTTCAATCCGCTGCTGTTCCCGATGTCGGTCATCTTCCTCATCTCGGCCATGGCAGAGACCGCCCGCGCGCCCTTCGACCTCACCGAGGCGGAGAGCGAGCTCGTCGCCGGCTACCAGACCGAATACAGCTCGATGAGCTTCGCCCTGTTCTGGCTGGGCGAATATGGCAACGTCCTCCTCATGTGCGGTATGACCAGCGTCCTCTTCTGGGGCGGGTGGCTGCCGCCGGTCGACTGGTGGCCGCTTTATTACGTTCCAGGCATCCTCTGGCTCTTCGCCAAGATCGGCTTCTTCTTCTTCGTCTTCTCCTGGGTGAAGGCGACGGTGCCGCGCTACCGCTACGACCAGCTGATGCGGCTCGGCTGGAAGATCTTCCTTCCCTTCTCGCTGATCTGGGTGGTGCTCGTGTCGGGCTATCTCGAAATCGTCCGCTACGGAGCGCTGTCATGATCGCCCATTGGATCAAATCCTTCACCCTCTGGGAGTTCGTGAAGGCGCACGCCTTGACGCTGAAATATTTCTTCAAGGCCAAGGCGACGATCAATTATCCGTTCGAGAAGAACCCGATCAGCCCGCGCTTCCGCGGCGAGCATGCGCTGCGCCGCTATCCGAACGGCGAGGAGCGCTGCATCGCCTGCAAATTGTGCGAGGCGGTCTGCCCGGCCCTCGCCATCACCATCGAGGCCGAGCCGCGCGAGGACGGCAGCCGCCGCACCACCCGCTACGACATCGACATGGTGAAGTGCATCTATTGCGGCCTTTGCCAGGAAGCCTGCCCGGTCGACGCCATCGTCGAGGGACCGAATTTCGAATATGCGACCGAGACCCGCGAGGAGCTGCTCTACGACAAGGCGAAGCTGCTCGAGAATGGCGACAAATGGGAGCGCGCGCTGGCCGCGAACCTTGCCGCCGATGCCCCCTATCGCTAGGCGGCCCGGCATGCGTGATTCAGCCGCTCATATCCTCCCCGGGACGGGGAGGGGGACCGCACGAAGTGCGGTGGAGGGGGCTATGTGCCACGCTCCGAGCCCCCTCCACCAGCCTGCGGCTGGTCCCCCTCCCCATTCCGGGGAGGATCGCGAGTGATCCAGGCTTTCGCCTTCTACCTGTTCGCGACGATCGTCGTCGCCAGCGGCGTGATGACGATCGGGTCGCGCAACCCGGTCCATTCCGTGCTCTGGCTGATCCTCGCCTTCTTCAATGCGGCGGGGCTGTTCCTGATCCTCGGCGCCGAGTTCATCGCGATGCTGCTGGTCATCGTCTATGTCGGCGCGGTCGCCGTGCTCTTCCTGTTCGTGGTGATGATGCTCGACGTCGATTTCGCCGAGCTGCGCGCCGGCTTCGCCCGCTACTGGCCCTTCGCCTCCCTGCTCGCCATCCTCCTGCTGTCCGAGCTCGGCCTCACCGTCGGCGCTTGGACGGTGGGAGCGCTGCAGCCGGTCCGGGCCGCGCCGACGGCGAACGGCATGTCCAATATCCAGGCGCTCGGCGAGGTGCTCTACACCCGCTACCTCTACGTCTTCGAAGGCGCCGGCCTGATCCTGCTCGTCGCGATGATCGGCGCGATCGTGCTCACCCACCGCGAGCGCAGCGACGTCCGGCCGCAGCGCGTCTTCCGCCAGGTCAGCCGGCGGCCCGGCGACGCCGTGGTGAACATGCACCCGGGCGTTGGCGAGGGGATCGAGCTGTGATGCCGTCCCCTCACGTCATCCCGGACTTGATCCGGGATCCAGGAACACCTTCCCAGAAGAGTCCGCGCGCGCCGCGTTCATGGATACCGGATCAAGTCCGGCATGACGGCTTTGGTGCGCGTCTCCGGGCCCCCTCCACCATGCTACGCATGGTTCCCCTCCCCGTTCCGGGGAGGAGCATGTCATGATCGGCCTGGGCCATTACCTCGCGGTGGGTGCGATCCTGTTCGTGCTCGGCGTGTTCGGCATCTTCATCAACCGCAAGAACATCATCGTCATCCTGATGGCGATCGAGCTCATCCTCTTGAGCGTCAACATCAACCTCGTCGCCTTCTCCGCCTTTCTCGGCGACATGGTCGGCCAGGTCTTCGCCATGTTCGTCCTCACCGTCGCGGCGGGCGAGGCGGCGATCGGCCTCGCCATCCTCGTCATCTACTTCCGCGGCCGCGGCACCATTGCCGTCGACGACATCCACCAGATGAAGGGGTGACGGTGAGCGCCCCGATCCTCATCGTCTTCCTGCCCCTGCTCGCGGCGATCGTCGCCGGGCTGGGCAACCGCATGATCGGCAATCTGGCCGCCAAGCTGGTGACCACCGGCGCCTTGTTCGTCTCGCTCGTGCTCAGCTGGCCGATCTTCCTCGGCTTCGTCGCCGGCAGCCAGCACAGCCAGCTCTACCCGATCCTGGCCTGGATCCACTCGGGCAACATGCAGGTCGACTGGGCGTTGCGCGTCGACGCCCTGACGGCGGTGATGCTGGTGGTGGTGACCAGCGTCTCGGCGCTCGTCCATCTCTATTCCTGGGGCTATATGGCCGAGGACGACAGCCAGCCGCGCTTCTTCGCTTACCTGTCGCTGTTCACCTTCGCCATGCTGATGCTGGTGACGGCGGACAATCTCGTCCAGCTCTTCTTCGGCTGGGAGGGGGTCGGCCTCGCTTCCTATCTGCTGATCGGCTTCTGGTACCACAAGCCCTCGGCCAATGCGGCGGCGCTCAAGGCTTTCCTCGTCAACCGGGTCGGCGATTTCGGCTTCTCGCTCGGCATCTTCGCGACCTTCCTCGTCTTCGGCACGGTCTCGATCCCCGTGATCCTCGCCGCCGCGCCGCATTTGGCGGGCTCGACCATCGGCTTCCTCGGCCATCAGGTCGGCACGATGACCCTGATCTGCATCCTCCTGTTCATCGGCGCCTGCGGCAAATCGGCCCAGCTCGGCCTCCACACCTGGCTGCCGGACGCGATGGAGGGCCCGACGCCGGTCTCAGCCTTGATCCACGCGGCGACGATGGTGACGGCGGGCGTGTTCATGGTCTGCCGCCTCTCGCCCATGTTCCAGACCAGCGCGACGGCGATGGGCGTGGTCACCTTCGTCGGCGCCGCCACCGCCTTGTTCGCGGCCACGGTCGGCACCGTCCAGAACGACATCAAGCGGGTGATCGCCTATTCGACCTGCTCGCAATTGGGCTACATGTTCTTCGCCGCCGGCGTCGGCGCGTTCGGCGCGTCGATGTTCCACCTCTTCACCCACGCCTTCTTCAAGGCCCTTTTGTTCCTCGGCGCCGGCTCGGTGATCCACGCCATGCATCACGAGCAGGACATGCGCTTCTACGGCGGCCTCCGGAA
>JAQGLF010000114.1 GCA_028293025.1 Alphaproteobacteria bacterium | reverse complement strand
GCGCTCGGTGGCGACGCGGAGCGACACCATGTAGCAGCCGAGCGCCGCGCTGCCGACGGCGCCCACCCAGAGAACGGACTTGAAGCCCCTCGCGATCATGACGGGACCCTTTCCTCTATCCATGGCGATGCGGCGGTGCGGCGGGCGACGCGCAGGGTCGCCGAGCGCGCCCGCTTGTTGATCCTGATCTCGTCCTCGCCGGCGCGAACGGGCTTCGCGACGGCGTCGAAGGTCGGCGCAGGCGCCGTCCGGGCCCGCTCGGGCAGATGGCGCGAGCCGGCGGGGAGGTCGCCGCTGCGTTCCTTAAGGAAGCGCTTGACCAGCCGGTCCTCGAGGCTGTGGAAGGTGACGATCGCGAGGCGGCCGCCGGGGCGCAGCACCTGCTCGGCGGCGGCGAGGCCGCCCTCCAGCTCCTGCAATTCCTCGTTGAGATGGATTCGGATCGCCTGGAAGGTGCGGGTGGCCGGATCCTTCTTCATCCCCTGCCGCCAGCCGAGGGCGCGGCGGACCAATTCGGCGAGCTGACCGGTCCTCTCCAGCGGGCGGGCGGCGACGATGGCCCGGGCGATGCGGCGGGATTTCGGCTCCTCGCCATAGCGCCAGATCACGTCCGCGATTGTCTCCTCGGACGCATTGTTGAGGAAATCGGCGGCGCTTTCGCCATCGCGGCCCATCCGCATGTCGAGCGGCCCGTCGGCCTGGAAGGAGAAGCCGCGCTCGGGGCGATCGAGCTGCATGGAAGAGACGCCGATATCGAGCGTCACGCCATCGACATCGTCGACGCCGCGGTCGGCAAGCGCCTGACGCATCCGGGAAAAACGCTCCGGAACAAGCGTCAGGCGCCCCCCGCTCGGGGCTGCCAGCGTCTCGCCTGCTTGTATCGCATCGGGATCGCGATCGAAGGCGTAGACGCGGGCGGCCCCCTTTTCGAGGATGGCCTTGGTGTAGCCGCCGGCACCGAAGGTGCCGTCGACATGGGTTTCGCCGGGGGCGATGGCGAGGGCGCGGATCACCTCGCCGAGCAGCACCGGAACGTGCGGAGCGGGTGCGCCGGAAGTCGCGGGCGAGGCCTCGGCGGCGAGGCTCACGGGGCGATGCCCTTCTCTTCGAGCCGCCAGGCCGCGATCTCGCGCAAGTCTTTGCCGCCCTGCTCCATCGCCAGCCGCGGGTTCCAGATCTCGACCGTGCCGCCGACGCCGACGAACAGTGCCAGATCGTCGATCTGGCCCTTGCGGCGCATCATCGGGGGCAGGACGATGCGGCCGCTGGTGTCGTAGGGGACGTCTTCGGTCATGCCGAACAGGCGGCGGGCCCGGGCATAATGGTCTTCGAGCGTGCCGCCTTTATCCTCCTCGGCGAGGCGCCGGCGCTCCATTTCCTGATAGAGGTTGCGGGCATAGCCGCGGCCATAGGCATTGAGGCAATGCGCGATCTCGTGGGCGCCGATGACGATCGCCTTGGCGTCGGAGCGGCGCTCGACGACGGCGCGGACGAAGGCGGGCACGGAAAGACGCCCCTTGGCATCCACCGCGTTGAGCGCGCTTCCCTGAAAGAAGTCGTCGATCTCCACGCCCCTGATCCGCTCCACAACACGGACCTCCCCCGTCGCGAGAGACGCGTCCGCCGCGCTCCGCGTGCCTCAATGGCCAGCCAGAGAAGTGCCCCGAAACTTTAGAGCGCGGTGGATAACATCAGCAGGCCGGGGATGGAAGGGGATTTGATGCCTTTTTTGGGGATTTCATGCCCTTAGAGCATCAAGTTAAGGCATTTCATGGTTTGTTCCGCTCCAAGTTCCGGAGGCGTTCCTGGTGGAAAGACATGTGGATAAGTCTGTTGGCGCAGAGACTCGCGGGCGGCTTCAGCGGGTCTGGCCCGGCGCGCCGCCCGCCGCGGGCGCAGCGCCGTTCTGGTCTGCATTGCCCGGCGCGACGCCGAGCTGGGCCAGCGGCTCCTGGGGCAGCGCCTCGTTTCCGGCACCGGGTTCGGACGAGGCGGCGTGGTTGCCCGCCCTCAGCTGCCGCTCGATCAAATTGCCGGTAATCGGCGATTCGTTGGTGGGACTGCGCGAAAAGACCGCGCCGAGCAGCACGAGGATGAAAACGAAGGCGAGGCCGGTAAGGCCGATGCGGACCCGTTGCACGAAGCGCTCGCTCTCCCACCCCTTTGTTTTAACAGCGATATGATTAACCCAAGCGGCTCCGCTTGTCGAACCCCCCGCGCCATGCCGGAACAATACAGCAATAAAACGGTCTTGACGCACGCCCCGTCCTCTCGGAAGTGAGTGTCATGCAAAAACCTCTCCCCCTTCTCGTAACCGCCGCCTCGCTCGGGGCCCTTCTCACCCTTGGCGCATGCAACAACAAGCCCGTCGTCGCCAATGACGACGACCCGCAGGCCGCGCAGCTGAAGAACGCGCCGCCGGTGGCGCCGCCGCCGATGATCCAGGCGAGCCGCACCTACCGCTGCGCTGACAACAGCCTCGTCTATGCCGATTTCTACACCAACAATACGGCGTCGGTGCGGACGACGAAGGAGCCCGGCGCGGGCACCATCCTGACCGCCAAGGACGGCAAGCCGCCCTACACGGCGGCCGGCTATTCGCTGAGCGCCAATTCCGCCCACGTCACCTACAGCGCGCCCGGCAAGAAGGCGCAGGGCTGCGACGCCTGATCCACGCCTGACGGTATTTTTCTCCTCGCCGATGGCGGTCGTCAGCAGACGGCCGGCATCGGCGATTTGATCGCGTTCGGGATGAGGCTGGCGACGGGCGGATCCGGATAATATTGGGTGTTCTGCTGGACGCCCTCCGCCGCTCCCCGCCCGGCGAGCAGCGCGATCAGCTTCAGCGCCTCGTCGAGGCCCGACGAAATGCCGCCGCCGGTCAGCCGGTCGCCGTCCAGGTGAAAGCGCGGATGGCCGTCGGCGATCGCGACCTTGGGATAGTTTTCGATCAGATAGGGGATGAACGCCCAGTGGGTGGTGGCGGTGAAGCCGTCCAGCAGCCCCGCCGCCGCCAGCAGCAGCGCTCCTTCGCAGACCGAGCAGACGTAGCGGCTGACCGCCGCCTGGCGGACCAGGAAGTCGAGGAAGGTCCGCTCATGGTCGTGGATGATCCGCGACAGGCTGGCCGGATTGCCTCCCGGGACCCACAAAGCGTCGCAGGACAGGGCGGCGCCGAGCCCGTCGGCGACGTCGAAGGTGAAGCCGCGGTTGAAGCGGACCTGCCCCGGCGCCTCCGCCACCAGATCGACGTCGAACCCGGCCCAGCGGAACATCTCATAGGGGCCGCAAATGTCGAGCATGTCGACATCTTCATAGACCGGCATGACGATCTTCATCGCACCCTCCCCCTCCAGGCGCGGCCCATGTCGCGAGTCGCGGACACAGGATAGCCCAGACCGCGCCTTATGGGACCTAGCCCGCTCCCCCTGCTGCCGCTAAAGCCCGCGCGGAATGAGCGCCATCACCCCTGAGATCGTGGCCGAGCATGGCCTCTCGCCGGACGAATATCAGCGCGTCCTCAAGGCTCTGGGCCGCGAGCCGAACATCACCGAACTCGGCATCTTCTCGGTGATGTGGTCGGAGCATTGCTCGTACAAGAGCTCCCGGCTCCATCTCAGGAAGCTGCCGACGGAGGCGCCCTGGGTGATCCAGGGCCCGGGCGAGAATGCCGGCGTCATCGACATCGGCGACGGCCCGAACGGCACCAGGCTCGCCGCCATCTTCAAGATGGAGAGCCACAACCACCCCTCCTACATCGAACCTTATCAGGGTGCGGCGACGGGCGTGGGCGGCATCCTGCGCGACGTCTTCACCATGGGCGCGCGGCCGGTCGCGAACTTGAACGCGCTCCGCTTCGGCCGGCCCGACCATCCGAAGATGCGCCATTTGATCGCCGGCGTCGTCGCCGGCATCGGCGGCTACGGCAATTGCGTCGGCGTCCCCACCGTCGGCGGTGAGGTCGATTTCCACCGCGCCTATGACGGCAACATCCTCGTCAACGCGATGACCGTCGGCGTCGCCGAGCAGGACAAGATCTTCTATTCGGCCGCCGCCGGCATCGGCAATCCAATGGTCTATGTCGGTTCGAAGACCGGCCGCGACGGCATTCACGGCGCGACCATGGCCTCGGCCGATTTCTCCGAGGACAGCGAGGAGAAAAGGCCCACCGTCCAAGTCGGCGACCCGTTCACCGAGAAGCTGCTGATCGAGGCCTGCCTGGAACTGATGGCCTCCGACGCGATCGTCGCCATCCAGGACATGGGCGCGGCCGGCCTCACCTCCTCCTCGGTCGAGATGGCGTCCAAGGGCGGCGTCGGACTCGAGCTCGACATGAACGCAATCCCCTGCCGTGAGGAGGGGATGACGCCCTATGAGATGATGCTCTCGGAGAGCCAGGAGCGGATGCTGATGGTGCTGAAGCCCGGCCGCGAGGGCGAGGCCGAGGCGATCTTCCGCAAATGGGAGCTGGATTTCGCGGTGATCGGCCGGGTCACCGAAGCCGGTCCGGATGGCGGCCATCTGGTGCTGACCTGGAATGGCGAGGTCGCCGCCGACATCCCGCTCGCCCCGCTCGCCGATGACGCGCCCTGCTACGACCGCCCGTGGGTGCCCACGTCCAAGCCGGCGCCGCTGGCCGACCTGCCGGAAAGCAGCGACGTCGCCGCCGACCTCCTCACGCTGATGGCGTCGCCCGATCTCGCCAGCCGCCGCTGGATCTGGGAGCAATATGACCACATGGTCGGCGCCGATACGGTCCAGCGGCCGGGCGGCGACGCGGCTTTGGTCCGCATCCACGGCACCGACAAGGCCCTCGCCATCACCACCGACTGCACGCCGCGTTATTGCCTTGCCGACCCGTTCGAGGGCGGCAAGCAGGCGATTGCCGAGGCCTGGCGCAACCTCTGCGCGGTCGGCGCGACCCCGCTCGCCGCTACCGACTGCATGAATTTCGGCAATCCACAGCGGCCCGAGATCATGGGCCAGTTCGTCGGCTGCATCGAGGGCATGGCCGAAGCCTGCCGCGCGCTCAACTTCCCGATCGTGAGCGGCAACGTCTCCCTCTACAACGAGACCAAGAACGAGGACAGCACCGGCAGCGCCATCCTCCCCACCCCCGCCATCGGCGGCGTCGGCCTGATCGAGGATTGGCGGAAGAGCGCGACGATCGCGTTCAAGGCGGAGGGGGAGACGATCTATGTCGTCGGCAATCCGTTCGCATCCCATCTGGGCCAGTCGCTGTGGCTTCGGGAAATCCACGGACGCGAAGACGGACCGCCGCCGCCGGTCGACCTGCAAGAAGAGCGGCGACTGGGAGAGCTGGTGCGCGAGCTCATCGAGCGCGGGCTGGTCACCGCGGTACACGATGTGTCTGACGGCGGCTTGCTCGTTGCGGTCGCCGAAATGGTCCTGGCCGGAGGTATCGGAGCGGCCCTCGATGGCGTGACACCAACCGCGCTTCACGAGTTCATGTTCGGGGAAGATCAGGCGCGCTATGTTGTCACGGCACCCGACACAGCCGATCTCATCGAATTTGCGGCGCAGAAATTTGGGAGCCATGCAGATCGTCAGATTCATCCGATTGGAGTCACCGGCGGTGACACCCTGTCCATCAACGGCAGGCCTCTTCCGCTCGCCGACCTGCGCCGCGCCCATGAGAGCTTTTTTCCCAAGCTGATGGGCGCGGACGCCGCGTTCGCTTGACTTGGACGGAGGCGGAGGCGAACCTCCCGTCCACCGGGAGGGGGCGCCATGCTGAGGCCGATCGTCATCGCCACGCTGATCGCGGGCACGCTCGACATCCTCTCCGCTTTCTTCTTCGCGCATCTTGGCGGAATGGGCCCGGCGGGCGTGCTGAAGTTCGTCGCCAGCGGGCCGTTCGGCAGCGCGCCGACCGAGAGCGCCGGCTGGGCGCTGGTCGGCCTCGCCGTCCATTTCGCGATCATGGCCTGCATGGCCACGGCCTATATGCTGGTCGCGCCGCGCATCCCGATCCTGTTGCGCCGGCCGATCCTTGCCGGTCTGCTCTACGGCGTCCTGCTCTGGCTGATCATGTACTGGGTCGTCCGGCCGCTGCGCTGGCCCGAAATGCCGCTGCCCCACAATCTCTACGGGATCGCCAACGCGCTCTTCTCGCATTGCATCCTCGTCGGCATCCCGATCACGCTGGTCGCCAGCCGCTATTTCGGGCGCAGGTCCGCCCCGGCTTGACGTGACCGGCTATTCGGGAACGCCGCTTCCGAAGAAGCTGTCGCTGAAGGACGGCCAGCGTGTTCGCTGGGAGGGAATGCCGGACAGCGTCCGCGGCGAAATCGAGGCGGCGGGGCTGACCCTGGCGACGGCCGAGGAGCGGATCGATGCCGCTCATGTCTTCGTCTCCCGCCGGGCGAAGCTCGAGGAGGCGGTCGGACGCCTCCTGCCCCGGCTCGCCCGCGACGGCTTCCTCTGGGTGTCATGGCCGAAGAAGGCCTCGAAGGTTCCGACCGACATCACCGAGGACACGATCCGCGACGTCGCGCTGCCGCTCGGCCTCGTCGACGTGAAGGTCTGCGCCGTCGACGACATCTGGTCCGGCCTCAAGCTAGTGATCCGCCGGGAGCTGAGGTGAGCGCGAACGCCGCGCCGCCGGGCCGGATCGTCACTCTCGACCTGCTGCGCGGCGTGGCGGTGATGGGGATCTTCTCGGTCAACGTCACCGGCTTCGCGATGCCGGACCCGGCCTATCTCAATCCGGCGGCTTATGGCGGCGCCACCGGCGCCAACCTCGCCACCTGGCTGCTCAACTTCGTCCTGATCGATAACAAGATGCGCAGCCTGTTCTCGATGCTGTTCGGCGCGAGCATGCTGCTGGTGACGGAGCGGGCGGAAGCGGCGGGGCGTTCCCCGGCTCTGGTCCATTACAGCCGCATGGCGTGGCTGCTCGTCTTCGGCCTCGTCCATTTCTATCTGATCTGGGCGGGCGATATCCTCACTACCTACGCGCTCGTCGGGATGATGGCCTTTGCCTTTCGCAAGGCGCCGGTGCCGCAGCTGCTCGCGGCGGCGATCGTCTTCTTCCTGCTCGACGCGGCGATCATGGCCACGCTGACCCAGAGCTATGCTGCCGGCGAGGCCGCGGCCGCGGCGCCGGGCGCGACGGCCAGGACGCTCGCCGCATGGCAGGATACCGCCTCCGGCCTGCTGCCGCTCCCGCCCGCGGCGCTGGCGCGCGATCTCGCCCTCTTCCGCGGCGGCTATGCCGGCATTGTCCACGAGCGGCTGACCGGCGTGGCGCTGCAGCCGCTTCTCAACCTGATCCTCGCCGGCCCCGACACGTTCGGGCTGATGCTGCTCGGCATGGCGGGCTTCCGCAGCGGCTTCCTGACCGGCGCCTGGGACCGGCTTCGCTATGCGAGGATCGCCTGGATCGGCATCGGATTCGGCGCGGCGGCGCACGCGGCGATCGCCCGGTGGACGATCCGGAGCGGCTTCTCGGTCACCGCCATCTTCGCCGATTACATGCTGGTCTCGACGCCCTTCCGGCTGCTCATGACGGCCGGTTACGCGGCCCTGATCATCCTGCTCGGGAAAGAAGGGGGCGCCCTCGCCCGCCGCATCGCCGCGGCCGGACGCGCCGCCTTCACCAATTATCTCGGCACCAGCCTGGTCGCCTCGACCCTGTTCTACGGCTACGGCCTCGGCCTGTACGGCCGGCTCGACCGCGTCCAGGCATGGCTGGTCGTGCCTCTGGTATGGATGCTGATCCTCGCCTGGTCGAAGCCTTGGCTCGACCGCTTCCGCTACGGGCCGTTCGAATGGCTGTGGCGCTCGCTGGCCCGCTTCTCGCCGCAACCGATGCGGCGGGATTAAGAAGCCGCGCGGTGGCGCTGGCGGAGCGGATTGGCCTCGGCGTCGAGCAGGGCCATGGTCTTGGCGTAAAGCGGCCGCAGCCGCGCCACTTGCGGGGTCAGCTCGTCCGGGAAGAAGCGGCTCTCGATCGCGCGGCGGGCGGCGATCTCGATCTCCTCGGCAAGTGCGCCGAGTGGCTCGGCGCCGAACTGGCGCGCTTCCGATTTCATCGTATGGGCGGGAAGGACGAGGCCGGACGCGTCGCGGGCATGCATCGCCGCTTCGATCTTCGCGACCGCTTTTTCCCCATCCTCGCGGAAATAGCTCAGGATTCGTGCGAAGCCGGCGCCGAGTTCGGCCCGGGTCCTCACGAAAAAGTCCCAATCCACCAGCAGCAGGGATTCTTCGTCCATCTCGTCCACAACACCATCCTAGGCCTCGCGGGTAAACGCGCGGTTGACGAAATCAACGATTGCGGTCGAACGGGTTGCGCCCGCCGCGCAATGTCAGGCGGACGGGAACCGAGCCGAAGCCGAGCTCGCGCCGCATCGAATTGATCAAATAGCGCTGGTAGCTGTCGGGCAAAGCCTCGAGCCTGGTGCCGAAGACGACGAAGGCCGGCGGACGCGTATTGACCTGGGTGATGTAGCGCAGCTTGATCCGCTTGCCGCTTGGAGCGGGGGGCGGATTCTTCTCCACCGCCTCCTCGAACCAGCGGTTGAGCTGGCCGGTCGAGACCCGCTTCGACCAGATCTCCCTCGTCTCGAAGGCGGCCCCGAGCAGCTGGTCGAGCCCCTTGCCGGTGCGCGCCGAGACCGCGAGCAACGGGACGTCCGGCGCCTGCGACAGCCCTTCGCCGAGCGCGGCGCGAATCCCCTGGAACAGCCGGCTGTGATCCTCGGCCAGGTCCCATTTGTTGATCGCGATGACGAGCGCGCGGCCTTCCTGCAGCACCCGATCGGCGATCTTGAGGTCCTGCACCTCCAGCCCGAGCGTACCGTCGAGCAGCAGGACGACGACCTCGGCAAAATCGACGGCGCGGCGGGCGTCGGCGACGGAGAGCTTCTCGAGCTTGTCCTGGACCTTCGCCTTCTTGCGCATGCCGGCGGTGTCGATCAGCCGCACCGGACGCCGTTGGCCGTCAGGGGCCTGCCAGGCCCATTCGACGGCGATCGAATCGCGGGTGATGCCCGCCTCGGGGCCGGTGATCAGCCTTTCCTCCTCGAGCAGGCGGTTGATCAGTGTCGACTTTCCGGCATTGGGGCGGCCTACGATCGCCAGCTTCAGCGGCCCCTCTTCCTCCGATTCGGGCTCGTCCGTCGCCTCCTCGTCCCGCTCGATGATCGGCTGGAGATGCTCGAACAGGTCGCCGACGCCTTCGCCATGTTCGGCGCTGATCGGCACCGGCTCGCCGAGGCCGAGCGACCAGGCATCGAGCACGCCGCTCTCGCCGGCGCGCCCTTCGGCCTTGTTGGCGGCGAGGATGACCGGCGTCGTGCTGCTGCGAAGCCAGCGTGCAATCTCCTCGTCGAGCGGTGTCAGCCCGGCGCGGGCGTCGACCAGGAACAGGGCAACGTCGGCCTCGTCGAGGGCGGCGACGGTCTGGGCACGCATCCGGCCGGGCAGGCTTTGCGGATCCTCATCCTCCCAGCCGGCGGTATCGATCACCCGGAAGTCGAGGCCGAGCAGGCTCGCCTCGCCCTCGCGCCGGGCGCGGGTCACGCCCGGCCGGTCGTCGACCAACGCGAGCTTCCTGCCCACCAGTCCAGAGAACAGGGTCGACAAGCCGAC
>JAQGLF010000163.1 GCA_028293025.1 Alphaproteobacteria bacterium | reverse complement strand
GGTGCCGGAAAGCAGGGCAAGCGTCTCGATGTTCACCAGATTGCCCGCACCAAGCACCAGACCGGCATAATCGCCCTGAAGCGCAACCTGGTCGTTGCCCCCGGAGCCGCCGTCGATCTGGTCCGCCCCATTCAAGGCCCCGCCCATGTAGAAGCCGTCATTGGCGGCCATGCCCGTCGCCATGTCGTCGCCGCCCTGCTGCAGCATGAACAAATCGCCCTGCGGCGTGCCGGTGATGTTGTTGTCGCCCGCATCGCCCATGAGCCAGTCGTCGGCGGTCGCAACGCCGTTCACCGTCACCGTCACCGTCGTCGTATTGCCGCCCGCAAGCGCATAGGTGAAGCTGTCCGTGGCGGACGTGTTCACCGCCCCCGTCTCGCCGCCTGCGGTCGAGGTCAGATGGTTGAACTTGCCATTGGGATCGTAGCTGTACGTGCCGTCGGATTGAACCGTCAGCTTCGCCCCCGAAGCAAGCACGATCTCCTGACCGACATCGACCGCGCTGCCGTTCACCGCGGAGACGGTGATCGGATCGCCGTCCGCATCCGCATCCGGCCCCGAACCGTTATCGGCCAACACGCTGCCGGTCCCGACCACGTTCTCGGGCGTGCTCACCGCATCCGGCTGCGCAACCGGAGGATCGTCGACGGCGGAGATAACGATCGTGCGGGTGCTGACCGCCTCTTCGCTGCTGCCGTCGCCGCTGAGCCCCGGATCGGTGCCGGTGAACCCGCGATCGTTGGTGGTGACGGTGAGCGTGTCGGAGCCGTTGTAATTGGCGTCGGGCGAATAGACCAGGCCGTTGACGGCGGCGAGCGTCGCGTTGATTTCGCTCTGACTCGCCTGAACGGTGATCGTGTTCGCATCCTGGAAGGTGATTTCCGCGGCGGTGATGCCGCCGACGACGTCGGTCCTGATCCCGAGCGTTCCGTGCTCGACTTCGAAGGTGGAGAGGATGGCGTTCGAACCGGCGTCCGAATCCGAGACCGACATGCCGCTCAGCCACGCGTCGACCGCGTCCTCGCCCGTGCCGATCGTGCCGCCGAGAACGTTGACCGGCGCGTCGTTCACCGCGGCGATGTCGACAGTGACGAAGCCAGGGTCGAACGCCTGGAAGGGGCTGGAATTCGATCCCTGGTTGCTGTTGACCACCGAGCCGTCGTTCAGCGTGTAGACGAGGTCGACCGAAGCGGGCGGGTCGTCGCTGGTATTGGTATATTGCACGGCCTGCGCGACGGCATTGACCAAAGCGGTGGTCGCCGCGGTGCCGGCGCTGGTGAAACTGACCTTGAGCTCGCCCGCCGTCGCGGTCGAGAAGGTCGCGAACTCCAGGCCCCCGGCGAGCAGCTGGTTGCCGCTGACGGTGAAGCCCGCTCCGTCGGGGATTGTGAAGCTGTCGCTCGCATCGGCGCCGCCGCTGCGGTCGTAGGTCAGGGTTGCGCCGGAATAATCGCCGCTGCCGCCGTTGAAGGCGTCGAGATCGGCGTCGCTGATCGACGTGCTCGCATTGACCGTCGCTGCCGTCTGCTCGGTCGCGGCGATTGCGGCGCCGTCCGAGACCACGGGCGTGTCGTTGACCGGGTTGATGCTGAAGAACAGGGTCGCGGCATTCGGGTCGGTATCGTTCGCCGCGCCGCTATTGTCGATCACCTGGAAGGTCATTCCGGTGGCGGGATCGCCGTTGACGTCGGTCCCGGGCGTATAGGTCAGCTTGCCCGCGTCGATGTCCGCCTTGCTGATGATATCCCCGATCGCGACCGCGACCGCCGGATTGCCGCCCGCGCCGTCGGCATCGAACATCAGGGTGCCGGACGCCGGCAGCGACGCGACCTTGATGCCGTTGAACGCGTCGCCGTCGGGGTCGCTGAAGCCCTGGGTGAAGTGAGTCGCGGTGAGGACCAGAACCGTGTCCTCGTCGAACGTGGCGGTGGCATCGCCGCCGCTGGGCGGATCGTTGACCCCGGTGATGGTGACGACCGCGGTCCGCGCGACGCTGTTCTGGTCGCCGTCGCTGACGGTGATCCCGATGTCGCGCGTGTCGTGGGTGCCGGCGACGGTGGGATTGTCGCTGCTGCTCGCGTAGCGGATCTGGGTCAGGGCCTGCTCATATTCCGCCTGGGTGCCGGTGCCGCTCAAAGTGATCGTGTCGGTGCCGCCGCCGGCGGCGGTGATGCTGCCCGGGAGGGCACCAATCACGGTCAGGGAATCCCCGGCTTCCGGGTCGCTGATGCTGATCACGGCGCTTTCGACATTGTCGCCCGCATCGACATCGGTGATCAGCACGTCGGTGTCGACGATCGCGACGGCCGCTCCGCCCTCGGTGAAGCTGGTGGCGAAGTCGTTGCCCGGATCGTTGGTGCCGTTGAGGTCGACCACCGGTGCCGCGTCGGACGCGGTGACGTGTATCGTGAAGGTATTGGCCGACGGATCCGTGTCGATGCCGCCATTGGCGGTGCCGCCGTCGTCGCGAACGTTGAAGGTGAAGGTCGGATTCGTCCCGCCCGACCCTGCGGCCGGGGTGTAGGTGACGTTGCCGGCGTCGAGCTGCGCCTTGGTGACGAAGTCGCCCGCATTGACCGCGGTGCCGTTGAGCTTGATCGTCCCCGTCGCCGGAAGCGAGGCCAGTTTGGCGCCGGCAAAGACATTGCCTTCGGGATCGGTGAAGCCGGTCGAGAAGTCGGCGGACGTCAACACCAGAGTCGCGCTGTCGGTGGTCGTGTCGCTGTTGTCGGCGCCCGACGGCGGGTCGTTCACGTTGTTGACGGTAACGTTGACGATCGTCTCGTCGCTCGTCGCCGCGCCGGTGCCGGTGGCGACGATGCCGCCGAAGCTGTCGGTTGCCTGGATGTCGATCTGGGCCGCGCCGTTATAATCGGCGTCGGGCGAATAATGCGCGGTGGCAAGGGCGGTGTTGATGTTCGCCAGCGTGCCGTGGAACGTCATCGTCGTTCCGGTGGCGCTGGTGCCGCCGTCGAAGGTGAGGCCGGTGGTCGTCGTGAGATTGAGCGTGCCGTGGGTAGCGGAGAGGGTGACCGAATAGATGCCGGCCGGCGCCAGCGTCGCATCGATGTCGCTGATCAGAAGGCCGCTCACCGCATTGCCGACGCTGTCCTCGTTGACGCTGAACGCGGCGCCGGTGTCGGCGGCGACCGGATCGTTCACCGGGCCGACGGTGACGTTGACGGTGGCCTGAGCCGTCGCGCCGTGGCTGTCGGTGATCGTATAGGTGAAGCTGTCGGCGCCGTTATAGTTGCCGGTGGGCGTGTAGGTGAGATCGTTGCCGCCGTTGGTGATGCTGACGGTGCCGTGCCCGGCCGCCCCGGTCGCCGTGACAGTGAAGGTGTCGCCGTCGGGATCGGTGTCGTTGGCGCGGACGTTGATCGTGTTCGCGCTCGAATCCTCGTCCACCGTCGCGGTGTCCGTGTTGGCGACCGGCGGGCTGTTGGTCTGGAAGCCGAAGTCGACCGTGTTGTTGGTGTCGTTGCCGGGGCCGGCCGTCGGCTCGGTGTCGTAGGCGAGCGTGATCGCCTGGCTGGCGACGTCGCCGCCGCCGATCGCAGCGCCGTTATTGTCGTTGTCGACATTGTTGTCCGGATCGACCGCGCCCGGATGCGGGAGGAGCGCGTTGAGCGGCTGGGCGGCGGCGAAATTGGCGGCCGGGACGACCACGAGATAATCGCCCGGCGCGAGGCCGGTGAACTGATACTTGCCGAGCGTGCCGGCGACGTTCGAGGTGGTCGTCGAGGTCACCAGCGTATCGCCCGCATCCCAAACCCCGGCGGTGGTGCCGTTGTCGATGTAGAGCTTGACGGTGACGTTGCCGACGCCGGTGTCACCGGCGTCGAAAGTGCCGTTCTTGTTGACGTCCTTATAGACCAGATCGCCGAGCGTCAGCGTCGCGACGGCGAGCGGCGACAATGTGACCGTGTTGCCGCTGTCGGTGCGCGTCGTTCCGGTCGGCGCGATCGTCTCGGTCGTGGTCAGCGTCTGGACCGGATCGAAGGTGATCGTCGAGGTGCCCGCGAGGTTCGGCGCAAGACCGGGCGCGAAGGCGTCGACGGTCTCGCGGAAGCTGATGTCGACGCTGGTATTCGCGGGAATCGTCCCGACCGCGACCGGCGTCAGGACGAACGCCTCATGGTCCACCGGCGTGCCGGTGGCGGCCTTGACGTCGTCGGCCGTGGCGAGGCGGCGCTCGCCGACATTGGCGAAACCGTACATCAGGTCGGCGCTGTCCGCCGGGTTGTAATCGTCGCTGAGGCCGATCTGGTGGCCGAGCTCGTGCTCGACGACGCTGAGAAGGTCGATATGGCCCGCGGCCGGGCCGCCGGCGGCGGCGGTGAGGCGGCTGCCGCTGCCGGTGAACTCGCCGTCCTCGCCGGGCGTCTTGTCGATGAACCAGCCGTAGCCGGCGGCGTCGCGGTCGACCTGGATATGGCCGGGCGTCGAATCGCCGATCTCGAGGCCGGTAATGTCGCTGATGGTGACCGAGACCGCCTTCATCGCCGCGACCTGCTCGGGCGTCGCCCCTGCCGCTACCCAGCGATCGATCGCCGCGGCGACCATCGTGTCGAGCGCGGCCTGGGTCAGCACGCCGGTGTCGACGGTCGGCGGCGCCGGGGGCGTCGGGTCGACCGGAGCCGGCGGGGTGCCGCCTGTCGGAGGGGGTGTGCCGCCGCCGGGGGGCGTGACGACGACGACGTCGCCGCCGACCGGCTTGCTGGCCTGGACAAGATCCTCCCAGCCAAGGCCCGGAGGCGCGACCGCGGTGATCGGCACGGCGAGGGTGAAGGCTTCGCCGGTGATGCCGGCGGCGTTGATGCCGGCGCCGCCCTCGCCGCTGGCATTGGCGTTGGTGAAGGTGTTGCCCTTGCCGACGAGGAAGGCGCTGACCTGGGTCGTGGGGCTCGACGGGCCGGCATAGCCGGGCAGGTAATAATGCGAATTGGCCGACGTCTGATCGAGGAACACGCCGTCGGCGGCGGTCGCGCCGGTCATGTTCATGCTGTTGCCGCTGATGTCGAGGCCCATTTTGCCGAAATCGGTCGACAGGCTGGCGCCGCCGAGCTGGCCGTAAATGGCCGCTGCCGGGTTGGGACCGGATTCTGCGAACGTGTTGTTCTTGATCGTCGCTTCGAGCCGGGCGACGCCGCCGCCGTCCTGGGTGCTCGACCGCAGGAGGACTCCGTAGGCGCCGTTGAAGTCGCGGACCGTATTGCCCTCGAAGCGGAGCGCGTAGTTGATCGTGCCGGTGCCCGCGGACTTCGAATCGATGCCGCCGAAGAAGGCGCCGCCATTGGCCGAGGCGCGATTCGCCTGCGAGGAATCGAACGCGCCGTTCACGGTGCCGAACGTGTTGTTGAGAACGAGGCCCTTGATGGTCCCGTTATTGCCGTTGAACGTCGCGAAGATGTCGCCGGCATCGGAGCCTTTGAACGAGTTGTTCTGGACCGTGTAGTTGACGTTGGCGCCGGTCAGGGTGCCGGTGATGCTGAGGTCGGCCGAGCCCGACGTCGTCACCTGGCTCTGGGCGAAGACGCTGTTCTGGATCGTCGTGGTCTGCGTCGTGGCGTTGAGCGAGATGATGCCGACCTGGACATTGTGGCCGCCGTTGAAGTTCGCGCCGTCGATCAGGGTGGTGACGGTGCTGGTGCCGCCGCTCTCGAGGAAGAAGTCGTCGCCGCCGGCGACCGTCGTGCCCGTCGCTCCGAAAACGGCCTGGTCGTGGGCGCTGTCCTTGATCGTCAGGTTGAGCGAGTTCGCGCCGTAGACGAACGTAGCGAGATTGTCGGTGAAGCCGCCCTGGATGTTGTTGCCCTGGAACAGGGCCGTGCCGGTGAGGCCGGTGGAGATATTCTGGGTGCCGAAGCGGAGCGCGCCTTCCCGGCCGGTCGCATCGTCGCCGAACGCGCCCCGGAACTCGGAATCGGTGAGCGTGAAATTGTTCACGTTCTCGCCGCGGATGCCGAAATTCGACATCGTGCCGGCATTCGCGCCGAAGATGATGTTCGAAAGGCTGACGTTGGAGACGTTCTCCATATAGACGCCGGTGCCCAAGGTCGGCGCGGCGCCGACGCTCGCCGCATTCCCCCCGGAGATGTTGGCGATCGTGCCGCCCGAGCCGGCGGTCGAGGCGGCGTCGCCGGTAACGATGAACTGGCCGCCGGCGCCGGTATTCTTGAGCCAGACGCCGTCGGTGGTGCCCCCGCCGCTGACGCCGACGTCGTGCAGGGTGACGTTCGAGGTGACGCCGTCGATATGGATCGCGCCCCCCGTCGTCGACGCGACGCTGTTGTTGGCGCCGGTGATGTTGAGACTGCTCGCGCCGGTCGTCGTCGAGGTGGCGTTGAGCCCCAGGCCGCCGGTCGTGTCGACGTTGAGATTGCCGCCGGTCAGGCTCAAGGTCGCGCCGGTGCCGGTGGTGG
This sequence comes from Alphaproteobacteria bacterium, assembly GCA_028293025.1. Taxonomy (GTDB): domain Bacteria; phylum Pseudomonadota; class Alphaproteobacteria; order Sphingomonadales; family Sphingomonadaceae; genus Allosphingosinicella. Next base: position 232 of record JAQGLF010000163.1, on the reverse strand, counting down.
TGGTGAAGCTGATCGCGTTGCCCGCGCCGCTGTTCACGACGACGCTCGTGCCGGTGAAGGAGACGGCGCCGTTGTCGTTGTCGATCAGGACGCCGGCGGCGCCGGTGGCCGACGTGGTGACGCTCACCGTGCCGTTGAAGGTGACGTTGGCGGCGCCCGCGGCGGTGGTGTTGCCGCTGATGTCGATGCCCTGGTTCGCCGCCACATTGGTAATGCCGGTGACCGACGTGTT
>JAQGLF010000043.1 GCA_028293025.1 Alphaproteobacteria bacterium | reverse complement strand
AGCCCGAGCCCGAGCAGGCCGAGCGAGAGCAGCAGCGGCCCCATCGCTTCGCGCAGCGGCCGGTCGATGATGGAGCGGGGCGCCGCCGCGATGATCTCGACCGCGCCGCGCGGCGTGGCGAGCTCCGTTTGGCGGACGTAGAGGGGGAAGCCGTGCGCCATGCGACCCCTGCCGGAGCTTATTTCGCCCGCTCCGTGCCGATGGCCACGGCGTCCCGGCTCAACCGCGACCTCCGCGCCGCCCGACCATGAGCCGGCGGCGCTTCGCACCCGCCAGCCCCAGCCCTGGCTTCCCGCGGCGAAAGGCGGCAGCTCGACGACCCGCGCGCGGTCGAGACGCGCTTGCGGTGTCACCGCGTCGGCGAGGATCGCAATCTGCGTGTCGAGCCGCTCGTCGACGTCGCGCAGCACGAACCCCTGCAGGACCTCGCCGATGCCGAAGGCGGCGAACAGCAAGGCCGCGACGCCGGTCAGCGCCCCCAGGAGCAGCAGGCGAGCGTGAAGCGAGAGCCGCCGGATCATACGCCGGCGCATGTCAGACGGTAGCCGCGGCCGCGGATCGTCTCGATCATCTTCGCGCCGATCTTGCGGCGCAGGCGGGCCACGATCACCTCCAGCGAATTGGAGTCTCCCTCTGCATTATATTCGTAGACGCGTTCGAGCAGCTCGCTACGCTCGACCACTGCTTCCCGGCGCAGCATCAGGGCCGAAAGCACCCGCCACTCGAAGGCGGTCAGGCGCAGTGGCAGCCCGTCAAACTCGAAATTGCCGATCTGCGCATCGTAGAGGAGACGTCCGCAGATGATGCGGGCCGCGGCATGGCCGGTGGAGCGGCGGACGAGGGCGCGAAGGCGCATGACGACCTCCTGCACGCGGAACGGTTTGGTCACGTAATCGTCCGCGCCGGCCTTGAAGCCGGCGACCTTTTCGGACCAGCCGTCGCGCGCGGTGAGGATCAGCACCGGCAGGGTTCGCCCCGCCTCCCGCCACGACTGGAGCACCGAAAGACCGTCGATCCGGGGCAGGCCGAGGTCGAGAATGGCGGCGTCGTAGAGCTCGGTATCCCCGAGATGCGCGCCGTCCTCGCCATTCATGGCGACATCGACGGCGAAATTCTCGGCGCGGAGCGCGCGGGCGAGCTCGTCCGCGAGTTGAGGATCGTCCTCCACCAATAAAACGCGCATCCGCCGTGTTTCTCCTGCCGTCGCGTTAGGCGCCTTAGCCAAACCCAAACTGAACGAACCGGTTCAGCGGGCGATGAGGATGGACCGCTAGGAGGGCCGCCGAAAGGAACGATACATGACCAAATTCACAGACAGACTTCATTCGGCGCCGGGCCTCGCGCTCGCCGGGGCCGCCTTGCTGGCGCTCGGCGGCGCCGTTGGCGCCGGAGCGGCGCTGGAGACGCGTCAGGCCGAAGCGATGGCACCGGGACCGCCGGTCCCGATCGCATCCCTCGCCACGGCTTCGCGCCCTTGGCTGGGGGAGCCCGTGGTCACCGTTCGTGGCAAGATCGCCGAGGTTTACGGCAGCCGCTTCGTCCTCGCCGACGGCAGCGGCAGGACCCTGGTGGACGTCGGCAGGGGCGACGAGGCCAAGAGCGGATTGGCGCCGAACCAGGATGTCACGGTCCAGGGCCGTTACGAGGACGGGGTCGTGCGGGCGCGCTATCTGGTCGGCGCCGACGGACGGGTCGCCGCGCTCGGTCATCACGGCGAACGCGGTCATGGCGGCCATCCGGGACATGAGGACCTCAGGCGCGATCGCCATGGCGACGCGCCGGAAGCAGGCCCGCCGCCTGCCGGCAATCCCGGTCATGATGTGGCGCCGACCGCGGCACCGGCGGCCGGCAATCAGAAATCGGAGCCGTAACTTCGGATTACCGTGCGCCGAAGAGCGAGATACTGCTATTCGGCGCACGGAGAGTTGCTACCCGGCACGGCGCGCCGGCGCGCGCGACACGGGCATCTCGTTCGAAGGCGTTGCGCGGGGGGCATTTTCGGACGACCTGCCGATGGAGCGAGCCTTGTGTCGAAGCATTTTGACGTCGTGATCGTCGGCGCCGGCCATGGCGGCGCGCAAGCGGCGATGGCGCTGCGCCAGCAGGGTTTCGCCGGGACGATCGCGATGATCGGCGACGAGCCCGAAATCCCCTATGAGCGGCCGCCGCTGAGCAAGGATTATCTGGCGGGCGAGAAGAGCTTCGAGCGGATCCTGATCCGCCCGCCGGGCTTCTGGGCCGAGCGCGAGGTCGCGATGCTGATTGGGCGGCGCGTCGTCCGTGTCGATGCCGAGGCACGTCTCCTCGCCCTCGAGGACGGCGGCACGATCGGCTACGGCAATCTGGTCTGGGCCGCGGGCGGACGGCCGCGGGCGCTGGTGTGCAGCGGCGGCGATCTCGAGCGGGTTCATTCGGTGCGCAGCCGCGCCGATGTCGACCGGATGATCGCCGAGCTGCCGACCACCCAGCGTGTCGTCATCATCGGCGGCGGCTATATCGGCCTCGAGGCCGCCGCGGTGCTGGCGAAGCTCGGCAAGAATGTCACCGTGCTCGAAGCGCAGGACCGGCTGCTCGCCCGCGTCGCCGGCCCGACCCTGTCGCATTTCTACGAGGACGAGCATCGCCGCCACGGCGTCGACATCAGGCTCGGAATCACCGTCGTCTGCATCGAAGGCCGGGACGGCCGCGCCACCGGCGTCAGGCTCACCGGGGGCGAGGTACTGCCGGCGGACATGGTCGTCGTCGGCATCGGCATCGTCCCCGCCGTCGAGGCGCTGGCCGAGGCGGGGGCGGAGGTCAGCAACGGCGTTGCGATCGACGAGCATTGCCGCACCTCGCTCCCCGACATCTTCGCGATCGGCGACTGCGCGCTCCATTCGAATCCTTATGCCGAGGGGCTGCCGATCCGGCTCGAATCGGTGCAGAACGCCAACGACATGGCGACGATCGCGGCCAAGGCGATCGCCGGTGCGCCGCAGCCTTACGATGCGGTGCCCTGGTTCTGGTCGGTCCAATATGATCTGCGGCTCCAGACCGTGGGGCTGTCGATCGGCCACGATCTGGAGGTGGTCCGCGGCGATCCTGCCACGCGCAGCTTCTCGATCGTCTATCTGAAGGGCGGCCGCGTCGTCGCCCTCGACTGCGTCAACGCCGTCAGGGATTATGTGCAGGGGCGGGCGCTGGTGACCGGACGGGCAATGATCGATCCGGCCCGCCTGGCCGACGCCGCCACCCCGCTGAAGGAAATCGCCGCCGCCGGTAAAGATGGGTGATTGCCGCCTGGCAAACACCAAATGCGGCGAGCCGGAACGTCCATGCAGCCGTCCGCGGCCGGCGCGGCCGCGACGATCCTAATCCACCCACTCGAATACGTCGTCGATGCCGACGCCGAAAGTGCGGGCGATACGGAAGGCCGCTTCGAGAGAGGGCGAATATTTGTTCTGCTCGATCGCCGCCACCGTCTGTCGGGTCATGCCGATCCGTTCGGCCAGATCCGCCTGGGTCATCTCGCCATGGCCGAAGCGCAGGACGCGGACCTTGTTGCGGATCGGCGGCGCCATCAGGCGGCCCGGCGGAAATAGACGATCTGGCCGGTCGCCCTCACCAATTCGGCGGCGACCACGGCGAAGAAGATCGCGCTGCCGACGACGATCATCGAGCCGCCGAGCGGATCGCGCGGGAAGAGCGAGGGTCCGGCGGCCGCGAGCAGCCGCGTGGCGATCGCCGTGACGATGGCGAGGGCGCTCAACGTGTAGAAGGCGAGGCGGCTCGCCTTGAGACCGATCAGCTGCTCGCGCTCGTCGGCCGGCGCCTGCGCCTCCTTCGGGGAATGGACCGCGATCAGGACGGAAAGCACGACCTGCGCAACGACCAGGAGGAAGACGCAGGCGGAGAAGAGGCTAATCAGCCGCGGACCGTCCGGCCGGCCCGATGCAAGCGCCGGGACCAGCGCGACGACATAATAGCCCCAGACGGCCAAAGTGGTGGCCAGCGAGATCCAGGCGCTCTTTTCCCGAAAGGACATGATGCTTCTCCTCGGGACATGATGTAAAATATCTTTTACATCATGTCAAATACAGGAAGCATCATCATTGCTCCGGCGCCGGGCTCAGCTCGACGACGAGGAGCTTGTTGTCGCCGCGCCACGGCAGGGTCAGGCGATAGCGGAAGGGCCCGATCCGCTCGAACAGGCCGGCGGCGTCGCGCATGCGGTCGTCGCCATAGCCGACGAGCGGCGTTCCCCGCGGGCTCGAGGCGCCGAGGAAGACCAGGCGGCGATTGTCCTTCTCCTCCCAGAGATAGCCGCCGATCCGCCGCGTCCCCGCCTCGACGGTGAGGCTGAGCTGGTCGCGCTCGACGCCGACGAAGCAGAAGGCCTGGGGGCTCTCGCTCCACGGGCGGATGCCGGGCATGCGGGCGCCGAGCCGGAGGACGCGGCAGAGATAGGCGCCGGGTGGCGGCGCCGCGCGCGGCAGCGCCATGGCCGGCGCGAGCAGGGCGCCCTCTTCGGCGACACGGCGGGCGAAGCCGCCGCGCCGAGCATCCGCCAGCGCCTCCATCCAGATCCCCGGCAAGGCATCGAGCGCGGCCGCATCCTCCTCGGCCGCGGCGCCGCGCCAGGCTTCCTCTTCCTCGACGGTGACGCTCGCCCCGGTCGGCGGTCTCGTTTGGCCGTCGATCATCGCGCAGCCGGCGGCCAGCGACAGGATCGCGGCGAGGAACAGGGCTTTCGTCGTCACTTCGGCCTCCCTTCCATTCGGGCTGTGCAAATAAGGTTAACAAATCCCTAATTTCGGAGCGGCAGTGCGCCGGTTGCCCCCGACGCTTCGATGAAGCGAGGCGGGACGAGGTTCCGCGATCCCATTTCCCTCACCTCCGCCCGCGAATATGGTATCCGGGTCACAAGAGCAGCCAGGAGGGCGCAAATGGACGAGGTGAACCGCCGCGAGTTCGGCAAGGGGCTTGGCGCGGCGGCCGTGGCGCTGACGGCGGGCGGGCTGAGCGGAACCGCGGCGCTGGCGGCGCCGGTCGACCTGAATTTCCCCAGGGACTTCCGCTGGGGATGCGCGACGGCGGCCTATCAGATCGAGGGCGCCGTCCACGAGGACGGGCGCGGCCTCACCAATTGGGACGTCTTTTCCCATACGCCGGGCAAGGTCGCCAATGGCGACAATGGCGACGTCGCCTGCGACAGCTATCACCGTTATGCCGAGGACATCGGCCTGCTCAAAAATCTCGGCGTCGGCAGCTACCGCATGTCGATCGCCTGGGCGCGCATCTTCCCGGAGGGCCGGGGCAGGCCGAACCAGAAGGGCGTCGACTATTACAACCGCGTGATCGACGGCCTGCTCGCGGCCGGCATCGAGCCCTATGTCACCCTGTTCCATTGGGACCTGCCGCAGGCGCTGCCCGGCGGCTGGCAGTCGCGCGACACCGCCAAGGCCTTTGCCGATTATGCCGGCTTCATGGCGGGCCGGCTGTCCGACCGCGTCCGCCATTTCATGACCGTCAACGAGCTGCGCTGCTTCACCGATCTCAGCCACAAGACGGGGCAGCACGCGCCCGGGCTCAAGCTGCCACCGGCGCAGGTGAACCAGGTCCGCCATCACGGCGTGCTGGCGCACGGCCTCGCCGTCCAGGCGATCCGCGCGCAGGCCCGAGCCGGGACGCAGGTCGGCATCGCCGACAATACGGAATTCTACGTTCCGGTGATCGAGACTCCCGAGCATATCGCCGCGGCGAAGAAGGCGACGCGGGAGAAGAACGCGATGTTCCTGACCGCGATCATGGAAGGCCGGTACATCGACGAATATCTCCGCCAGGAAGGCGCCGACGCGCCCAAGGTGGAGGCCGGCGACATGGCGGCGATCGGCAGCCCGCTCGATTTCGTCGCCCTCAACATCTACGCCCCGGAATGGGTGCGCGCGGACGACGGGCCGAGCGGATACCGGCGCATCCCGCATCTCGACTCGTCGCCGCGCATGGCCTCGCCCTGGCTCATCGTCGGGCCGGAGGTTGCCTATTGGGGGGTCCGGCAGGTCAGCGAGCTCTGGGGGCCGAAGACGCTCTACATTTCCGAGAACGGCGCGTCCGCCGACGATCCCGTCACCGACGGCCGCATCGACGATGCCGACCGGATCATGTTCCTGCGCAATTATTTCGGCCAGTTCCATCGCGCGGTGGCGGAGGGATATCCGCTACGCGGCTATTTCCTGTGGAGCCTGATGGACAATTTCGAATGGGCGGATGGCTACACCAAGCGCTTCGGCATCCATTATGTGGATTTCGCGACCCAGCGGCGGATCCCCAAGCTCAGCGCCGCCTGGTACCGGGAAGTGATCCGCCAGAACCGATTGGTCTGATGGCCGGCGGCGCCGGGATTCGGCCCAAAATCTTCGCTATTCCACCTCCCGCCAAATCGCTTTAGGCCGCCCCCATGCTGAGCCTCGCCTTCATCCGCGACCATCCCGACGCCGTCCGCAAGGCGGCGGCAGAGAAGAACGCGCCGCTCGATCTCGACGGCCTGCTGGCGCTCGACGGCGAAGTGCGGAGCCTCAAGACCCGCATCGACGAGCTGCGCCGGCAGCGCAACGAGATCAGCGCGAGCTTCAAGAGCGCCGATCCGGCCGAGCGGCCGGTCCTGGGCGCGAAGGCCAAGGCCCTCGGCGCGGAAGCGGCCGAGGCGGAGGCGGCGCTGGACGGGAAGTCGGCCGCCCTCGACGCCCTGATGCTGCGAGTGCCGAACATCCCCTGGGAAGGGGCGCCGGTCGGGCCGGACGAGAGCGCGAATGTCGTCGTCCGCCGCGAAGGCGCGCCGCCGCATTTCGATTTCACCCCGCGCGACCATGTCGAACTGGTCGAGATGAACGATTGGGCGGACCTCGCCCGCATCACCCAGGTCGCCGGCTCGCGCACCTATTGCCTGAAGGGCCGGCTGGCCCTGCTCGAACAGGCGCTGATGTTCTGGGCGCAGGGCAGGCTCGCCGCCGAAGGCTTCACCTTGATGACGGTCCCCTCGCTGGCGCGGCCGCAGGCCTTTGTCGGCACCGGCCATTTCCCCGGCCATGAAGAGGAGGCCTATGAGATCCCCAAGGACGGCCTCTATCTCGCCGGCACCGGCGAGATCGCGCTTACGGGCCTTCATTCGGGCGAGATTCTCGAGGCCGACCGGCTGCCGATCCTCTATGCCGGCTACTCGCCCTGCTTCCGCCGCGAGGCGGGGAGCGCCGGCCGCGACGTGCGCGGGCTGCTTCGCGTCCACCAATTCTACAAGATCGAGCAATATGTCATTTGCGAGGATGACGATGCGGTCTCGGCAAAGTGGCACGATACTTTGCTCGCCAATGCCGAGACGCTGCTGAAGGAGCTCGAAATCCCCTATCAGGTGGTCGAGAGCTCGACCGGCGACATGGGCCTCGGCAAGTTCCGGATGAACGACATCGAATCCTGGGTGCCGTCGCTCGGCAAATATCGCGAGACGCACAGCTGCTCGACCCTGCACGACTGGCAGGCGCGGCGGGCGAATCTCAGATGGCGGGACAAGGAGCGCAAGGTGCGCTTCGTCCACACGCTCAACAACACCGCGCTCGCCTCGCCGCGCATCCTCGTCCCCCTGCTCGAGAACCATCAGACCGCGGACGGCCGCGTGCGGCTGCCGACGGCGCTCCAGGAGCTGATGGGGGGCGAGTATCTCTGAAGCCGATGACGAGAAGGCGCCGCCCTTCCGGCTGCTGATCCGCGAGCCCTTCGCCCTCTTCTTCCGCCTCTACCGCGCATTCGGAAAGCTCGGGCCGTTCGGGCCCGCCGACGGCACGCCCTTGCTGGTCATTCCCGGCTTCCTCGCCACCGACCGCGCCACGCTCGGCCTGCAGCGGGCGCTGGGGGAAGCGGGCTTCCACGCGACCGGCACTTCCATGGGCATGAATCTCGGCGTGAAGAAGGACACGCTCGAGCGGATCCTCGCCCGGCTCGAGGCCTTCGCGCAGGGCCGCAAGGCGGTGCTGGTCGGCTGGAGCCTCGGCGGCATCTACGCCCGCGAGGCCGCCAAATTGAGGCCGGACCTGGTCGCGAAGGTGGTCACCCTCGGCACGCCTTTCTCCGGCGATCCGCGCGCCAACAACGCCTGGCGGCTCTACGAGGCGATCGCCGGCCACAAGGTCGACGATCCGCCGATCCACGTCGACGTCGCCGAAAAGCCGCCGGTGCCGACCCTGGCTCTGTGGTCGCGGCGGGACGGCATCGTCGCCCCGGCCTCGGCCCGCGGCCGCCCGGGCGAGCGGGACAAGGCGATCGAGATCGACTGCGGCCACATGGGCTTCGCCGTCGATGCGAAGGCCTGGCCGGCGATCGTCGCGGCGATCCGCGACTAAGGTCCTCCCTGAAGGGGAGGGGGACCGCCCGCCGAAGGCGGGTGGTGGAGGGGCCTGGCATGGCATTGATCAATGATCGCGAGCATCACCGCCTCGACATCCTGCAAGACCTCTCTCGCGGGAACCCGCAAGCTGCGGATTCCCGCCACTCGCAGCCATTCGTCTCGCTCATTGTCGCGCTCGGGCATGTCACCCCTGTCATGCGCCTCACCGTCCACTTCGACCGCCAGGCGCGCTGCCTCGCAGTAGAAATCGAGGACGTAGGGTCCGGCCGGATGCTGGCGGCGGAACTTGAAGCCTTCCGGCCGCTGTCGCAGCTCGCGCCAGAGCAGCACTTCCGGCAGCGTCATCGTACGCCGCAGCGTCCTTGCTCGTCTGACTGTTCGCTTCGTCGTTCCGAGCATGCCCCTCCACCATGCTGCGCATGGTCCCCCTCCCCTGAGCGTAGCTCAGGGGAGGAACTTCGTCATTCCGCCCCACCCATCTGCGTCAGCACGAAGCCATAGGCTTCGGCGATTTCGTGGAGGCGCTCCCAGCGGCCGGACTTGCCGCCATGGCCGGCGCCCATGTTGATCTTGAGGAGGAGGAGAGCGTCGTCGGTCCTGGTCGCGCGCAATTTCGCGGCCCATTTGGCCGGCTCCCAATAGGTGACGCGCGGATCGTGGAGGCCGCCGGTGATCAACATCGGCGGATAGGCCTGCGCCTTTACATTGTCATAGGGGCTGTAGCTGCGGATCAGGTCGAAGGCGTCGCGGTCGAGGATCGGATTGCCCCATTCCGGCCATTCGCCCGGCGTCAGCGGCAGGCTCTCGTCGAGCATGGTGTTGAGCACGTCGACGAAGGGGACGTCGGCGACGATCGCGCCCCACAATTCGGGATCGGTGTTCGCGACCACCCCCATCAGCTCGCCGCCGGCGGAGCCGCCCTGGATGGCGATGTGGCCGGCGCTGCCATAGCCCGCGCCGATCAGCCCCTTCGCGGCGTCGGCGAAGTCGTGGAACGTGTTCCATCGCCGGTCGAGCTTGCCGTCGAGGAACCAGCCATAGCCCATATCGTCGCCGCCGCGGATATGGGCGATGGCATAAGCATAGCCGCGGTCGAGCAGGCTGATCCGGCTGGTCGAGAAGCTGGGCGCGATGGCGATGCCGTAGGCGCCATAGCCGTAGAGGAGGAGGCGGCCGCTGCCGTCCTTCGGGAAGCCCTTGCGGGCGACGATCGAGACGGGAATGCTCTTGCCGTCGCGAGCCGGCACCATCAGCCGCTCGGTCTCGTAGAGCGAGGCATCGTAGCCGGACGGGATCTCCTGGACCTTCAGCATTTCCAGCCGGTCCTCGGCCGGATGGTAATCGTAGATCGTCGCCGGCGTCACCATCGAGGAATAATGGAGCCGGTAGGCGGCGGGCGCGAAGTCGGGATTGCCGCTGAAGCCCGCGGAATAAGCGGCTTCCGCGAAGGGAATGCGCCGTTCCTCGCCCTCGTAGCTGCGCAGCAGCAGCTGATCGAGGCCGTCGATCCGCGACGAGATGGCGAGGTGGTCGCGATAGGCGCTGAGACCGGTCAGATAGACGCGGTCGGATCCGGGCACGACCGTCCGCCAATCCTCGGGCGAGGCCGGATCGGCGACGGCGAGGCGAAAGTTCACATGCTCGTCATTGGCGAGAATCCAGAGCTTCCCATGGGCGGCGTCGACCGCATATTGCCTCTTCTCCTGGCGGCGCGAGATCAGCACCGCCTCCGCATCCGCCCCATGCGCCCCAATATCGGCGGGCAGGAAGCGGACTTCGTTCGACGCATTGTCGCCGGTCGCGACGAAGATCAGGCTGCGGTCCTGCGAACGGGAGAGGCCGACGGTGAAGCCGGGATCCTCATTCTCCTCGTACAGCGTCCGGTCCTCGCCGACGGGCGTGCCGAGGCGGTGCAGGCGGGCGCGGTAGCTGCGCCAATGCTCGTTCACCTCGGTGAACACGATGGCGGCGCCGTCGCTGGTCCAGACCGGCTGGCCGATGCCGACCTCGGTCACCGTCTCGACATCCTTGCCGGTGGCGAGGTCGCGGATCCTGAGCTTGAACCGTTCCGAGCCATTGTCGTCGACGAGGGTGGCGAGCAGCCGCCCGTCCGGGCTCACCTCGAGCGCGCCGAGGCGGAAATAATCCTTTCCCTCGGCCTCCACCGGCTCGTCGAAGATCACTTCTTCGCCGCCGCCCGCTACCGACCGGCGATACCAGGTCCGGTATTGCGCGCCGGCCTGGAACGCCCACCAGTAAAGCCAGTCGCCATCGCGGACCGGGACCGAGCTCTCATCCTCCTTCACCCGGCCCTTCATCTCCTCGAACAACGCGTCGACCAGCGGCCGGTGCGGCGCCATCGCCGCCTCGAAATATTCATTCTCGGCCTTGAGATAGTCGAGCACCCGCGCGTCATCGACCTTCGGGTAATGGGGGTCGCGCAGCCAATGATACGGATCCTCGATCGTCTCGGCATGGCATTCGTAGCGATAGGGGCGCTGCTCGGCGCAGGGCGGGGGCGGCAGGGTCATCGCGCTCTTTCTCGGGGACGGCGGCTGGTCTATTCGGACACCGCCATAGCGATGAGGATTTTGCCATGTCCACCTACGAAGCCCGCCTGCAGGCGTTGCGCGAGCAGCTGAAGGCTGACCGGCTGGACGGTTTCGTCGTGCCGCTGACCGACGAGCATATGTCCGAATATGTCGGCAGCTATGCCCAGCGCCTCGCCTGGCTGACCGGCTTCCAGGGTTCGGCCGGCTCGGCGGTGGTGCTTCCAGAGGAAGCGGCGATCTTCGTCGACGGCCGCTACACTCTGCAGGTCCGCGACCAGGTCGACGGCCGCCACTGGTCCTACCAGTCGGTGCCGGAGACGAGCGCCGCCGACTGGCTGAAGGTCCACGCGCCGGACGGCGGCCGCATCGGCTACGATCCCTGGCTGCACACCAAGGACTGGGTGAGTAAGGCGCGCGAGGCTTTGGCCGAAAAGGGCGCCGAGCTGGTCGCGGTCCGCCGCAACCCCATCGACGCCGTCTGGTCCGACAAGCCCGAGCGGTCCAAGGCGCGGCTGGTCGTCCATCCGGACGATTTCACCGGCAAATCCTCGGCCGCCAAGCGCCAGGAGATGGCCGACTGGCTGCGCGAGCAGAAGGCGGATGCGGCGGTGCTCTCCGCGCTCGATTCGATCGCCTGGACGTTCAACGTGCGCGGCCAGGACGTCGAGCATACGCCGGTCGCTCTCTCCTTCGCTTTGGTCAACGAGGACGGCACCGCCGATCTGTTCGTCGCTTCGGAGAAGATCGGCGACGACGTCCGCCAGCATCTCGGCAACGGCGTCCGCGTCCACGAGCACCATGAGTTCGAGCCCCACCTCCGGTCGCTTGCCGGCAAGACGGTGATCGCCGATCCGGAGCGGGCGGTGGCGGCGATCTTCGAGGCGCTCGGCCAGGCCGGCGCCAGGATCGTCGAGAAGCGCGATCCGGCCGTCCTCCCCAAGGCGATCAAGAACGCGGCGGCGATTGACGGCCACCGCGCCGCCCAGGCCCGCGACGGCGCCGCGCTCAGCCGCTTCCTCCACTGGATCTCGGTCGAGGCGCCGAAAGGCAATGTCGACGAGCTGAAGGCGGTCGAGAAGCTCCAGCAGCTCCGCCAGCAATGCGGCGACCTTCGCGACACCAGCTTCGACACCATCTCCGGCGCCGGCCCGAACGGGGCCATCGTCCATTACCGCGCGAGCGAGGCGACCAACCGGCCGCTCGAAATGGACTCGCTCTATCTCGTCGATTCAGGCGGCCAATATCCGGACGGAACCACCGACGTCACCCGGACCGTGGCCATCGGCACGCCGACGGCTGAAATGCGCGACCGCTTCACCCGGGTGCTGAAGGGCCATATCGCCCTCGCCCGCGCGCTGTTCCCCGAGGGCGTGCGCGGCAGCCAGCTCGACACGCTGGCGCGGCAATATCTATGGCGGGCCGGGGTGGACTACGCCCACGGCACCGGCCACGGCGTCGGCGCCTATCTCGCCGTCCACGAAGGCCCGCAGCGCATCTCGCCGGTCGGCAGCAGCCAGGCCGGCGGCGACGAGCCGTTGAAGGCCGGCATGTTCCTCTCCAACGAGCCCGGCTATTACAAGACCGGCGAATACGGCATCCGCATCGAGAATCTGGTGCTGGTCGTGCCGGTCGAGGTGGCGGGCGCCGAGAAGAAAGTGCTCGGCTTCGAAACCCTCACCTTCGCCCCGATCGACCGCAAGCTGATCGACCTCGCCTTGCTGACCGGCGAAGAGCGGCAATGGGTCGACGCCTATCACGCCAGGGTGCTGGAGGTGGTTGGCCCTCAGCTGGACGGCGAGGCGAAGGCGTGGCTGGAAGCCGGCTGTGCGCCGCTTTAGCGGGCGCTTCTTCAGCCGCTGAGCTGGCCCGCCGACAGCATTTTTGTTCACGCGAAGGCGCAAAGGCGCGAAGTTCTTGGTTGCAAAGCCGCCTTGGCCGGCCGCCGAAAGCATTATCTCGTTTTCCCGCGAAAGCGGGAATCCAGGCGACGCTCGCGCTGCTCCGATGCCGTTTGGATTCCCGCTTTCGCGGGAAAACACTCTTCTTAGCGCCTTCTTCGCGTCTTCGCGCCTTCGCGTGAACCCATCCAGGCCTAATTGCCGGCCTCCGGCTCCTCCGGCTTGGGCTGTTCCGCCCGCGCCTGCGCCTTGCGGCGCTTCAGATTCTCGCGCAGCGCTTCGGCCAGCCTTCGCTCGCGCTCCTCGTCCTTTTTCGCCATCGCCGCTTCGCCTTGACATCCTCCACCGGCCGCGGCCATAGCGCCGCGTCTCCCGACAGGCGATATGCTGCCGTAGCTCAGTGGTAGAGCGCATCCTTGGTAAGGCTGAGGTCGTGAGTTCAATCCTCACCGGCAGCACCACCGCCTGATCGGCAGGCGGCCTTCTTCAGAAGCCCTGCTCAGCGTCCGCCGACGGTGCGGACGATCATGTCGAGCACGGCGGGATGGAGCGGCCGCACGAACTGGCAGCCCATCAGATGGCCGCGCATCCAGACGACGCGGCCGTGGAGGGATTCGAGGCCCGGCAGCTTCAGCCAGACGTCGGAGCCCGGGAACAGGTCGAGATGGGTGGCGGCGCGGAAGCCGTCGGTCGACAGGTCGACGATCTGCACGGTCACCGAATGGGCGCCGCGCTGGCGCAGGCCGGCGCCGAGCACGACCTCGGCGCGGGCGGCGCGCCGGCCCTCGCTGCCGGGCTCGGTGGAGAGCTCTCCGGTGAATTCCATGGCGGCCGCCTACTCCCCGGGCACGGCGATCCCGACCGTGACGCCCCAGAGCTGGGCGAGCTTCTTCTCCTGCTCGCTCATGTCGCCGAACAGGCCCGGGCGGCGGAAGCGGGGCTGGCTCTGGTCGCCATTGGTGCGGCGAAGCTGCACCAGGACTTCGTTCTCGTCGATCATGTAGGCGAATTCGAGCCCGACCCGGTTGCCGGCCGTCCAGGCGACGCGCGCCGGCACGCTGGTCGTGGTGCGGGAGAAGACCACTTCGGTGCCGACCGGCGGCGCCACCGTGCATTCGACGAGCGCGCCCTTGCGCGACAGGTCGCGCAGGCGCGCATCGACTTCGCCGGCGGGCGTCTGCAGCTTCGCCGCGAGCAGCACCCGCGCGCGCTTCGCCTGCCTTTTGCCGGTCACGCCCGCGTCGCCGAAGGTCTCAACGCCCATCTCGGTCTTTTCCCTTGTGCACCTTGGGCCGCAGACTAGGCCCGAGGGAGCTAAATTGTGGTAAACGACGGTGCGGATTTTGCGGCCGGCGAAGCGCCGATCCCGGCGCGCGCGTTGACCTCGGGAGCGCGCCGGTTATGGGGAGCCGCATGCGCTTCTTCTCCGACAATGCGGCGGCGGCCTGCCCGGAAGTGATGGCGGCCCTCGCCGGGGCCAGTGCGCTCGACATCGCTTATGACGGCGACCGCTGGAGCGCGCGGCTCGATTCGGCCTTTTCGGACCTGTTCGGGACCGAGGTCGCCGCCTTGTGGGTCGCGACCGGAACCGCGGCGAACGCGCTCGCTCTGGCTTCATTGTGCCCGCCCTTTGGAAGCATCGTCT
>JAQGLF010000376.1 GCA_028293025.1 Alphaproteobacteria bacterium | reverse complement strand
GCGTGACGCGCCTGTTCTTCAACCAGGATCTGTTCGGCCTGTGCGAAGTGCCGCTGCCGAACGGGCGCCGTGCCGACATGATGGCGATCGACGCTTCGGGGATGATCACCATCGTCGAGATCAAGGTGTCGCGGGCCGATTTGATGGGCGACGGCAAATGGCGCGACTATCTCGATTATTGCGACCGCTTCTTCTGGGCGGTGCCGGCCGGATTCAATCTGCAGCCGTTCGAGCAGGACTGCTTCCATCCGGGTGCGTGCGGCCTGATCGTCGCCGACCGTTACGACGCCGCGGTGGTGCGGGACGCGCCGGTCCGCAAGCTTGCCGCCGCGCGGCGCAAGGCGGAGACGCTCCGCTTCGCCCGCCGGGCCGCCCGCCGGCTGGTCGGCGATCTCGATCCGGCGCTTGCGGGCTTCGCCTGAGCCGGCGCTCGTCACGGCCAATATCACCGCTCATCCTGAGTGGGTCTTCGCCAAGCTCAGCCCGAACGGGCGTTTCAATAACACCCTAACAGAACCTAGAACTTCGGTCCCGCAGCGGGCCGCGCGGGCGCGCCACCCTGGCCCTCGAGCAGCCGCACGATCGGCTGGGCGCGATTGTCCTGCCGGGCATAATCGAGCGCGGAATAGCCGGCGGCATGGTCGGCCTTTTTCGGGTTGGCGCCGCCGCGGAGGAGCAGCCGCACCATCGGCACGTCGCGATTGTGGACGGCGAGGATCAGCGGCGTCTCGCCGCGCTGGTTGGGAAGATCGACGCCGGCGCCCTGGGACAGGAGCAAATCCGCGCCGTCGGTCCAGCTGAGCTGGGCCGCGATGCTGAGCGCGGTTTCGCCCCTGCCGTTCTGCAGGTCCGGCCGCGCGCCCTTGGAGAGCAGGAAGGACAGCCAGGCGGAGTCGCGCCCGCGCGTGACGATGTGGATCGCCGCATCGCCGCTCGCCGGATCGCGCACGTTGACCACGGTCGTCCCCGGCTGGCTCGCCAGCTCGGTCGCCTTGTTGCCGTCGCGGTCGCGCACCGCCTTGAGGAAGGTGAAGCCGTCCGAATAGCTTTGCGCGCCCGCGGGGGCCGCGATCATCAGCGCCAGAGCCGCCGCCACGGCGCGACCGAAAACTTTACCCACCTCGTTCACCCCAGTTGCGACTTGATCGCCCGGCTATAGCAAAGCAAGGCTGAGGCCGCCATGAACGAAAGCGTCCGCCCGTTCCTGAAAGCGCTGCTTTCCCTGTTGCTTGCGGTCCAGGCCGTCGCGTGCGGCAGGTCGGAGGCGCCGCCGCTCGACGGCGCCGCGATCGGCGGCCCCTTCACCCTGGTGGACCAGAACGGCCGCATCGTCCGCGACCGGGATTTCGCCGGCCGTTACCGGATCGTCTATTTCGGCTACACCCACTGCCCGGACGTCTGCCCGACCGACCTCGCCACGATCAGCCAGGCCCTTGCCGGCTTCGAGAAGAGCGATCCGAAGCGCGCCGCCCGGGTCCAGCCGATCTTCGTCACCGTCGATCCGCAGCGCGACACGCCGGCGGAGCTGAAGCTCTTCCTTGCCTCCTTCCACCCCCGCCTGATCGGCCTCACCGGGAGCCCGGCGCAGGTCGCCGACGCCGCGAAGAAGTTCGTCGTCTATGCCCGCAAGGGCCCGGTCCAGCCGGGCGGCGGCTATGCGATGGACCATAGCCGGCAGATCGTCCTGCAGGGCCCGAAAGGCGAGCCGCTCGCCCTCCTCCCCGACGATCAGGGGCCGCAGGCGATGACGAAGGAGCTCGATCGGTGGGTGCGGTGACGGAGGCGGACCGCTTCTGGGAGAAGCCGCTGGCCGCGCTCAACCGCGCCGAGTGGGAGGCGCTGTGCGACGGCTGCGGCAAATGCTGCCTCCACAAGCTCGAGGATGCCGATACCGGCGAGGTCCATCCGACCAACGTCGCCTGCAAATTGCTCGATCGCGACACTGCCCGCTGCACCAATTATCGCGGCCGCCGCGCCTTCGTTCCCGACTGCATCCGCCTCGACGCCGGCAATGTCGGCCGTTTCGCCTGGCTGCCCTCGACCTGCGCCTACCGCCTGCGGGCGGCGGGCGAGACGCTTCCGGAATGGCATTATCTGATCTGCGGCGACCGCGAGGCGGTCCATCGCGCCGGCCAGTCGGTGCGCGGCTGGACGGTCGCGGAAGGGGAAGCCGGCGACCTCGAATGGCATGTGATCGACCGTGAGCTCTGAGCTTCACTTCGACGATGGCGCTTCGGGGACGGCGCTGAAGCTGGTCGTCTCGGCCCGGGCGCGGACGATGCGGCTGCGGATCGACCGCCGCAACGGCGCCGTCGTGCTGACCGTGCCGCGGCGCGCGTCGCGCCGGCAGGCGCTCGAATGGGCGGCCGGCCACCGTGCCTGGATCGAAGCGCAGCTGGCGCAGATCGTCCCCGCCACCAGCCTCGGCGATGGCGCCGAATTGCCGCTCTACGGCGCGCCGCACCGGATAAGCTGGGACGAAGCGGCCAAGCGGGTGCCGAAGCTCGAGGCGGGGATCCTGATCGTTGGCGGGCCACGGGAGAATCTGGAGGCGCGGATCCTCCGCTGGCTGCGCCGCCACGCGAACGAGATCCTGTCGCGCGAAACCCGCGAATTCGCCGCCAAGGCCGGCGTCGGAATCAGCCGGGTCGGCGTCGGCGATCCGCTGTCGCGCTGGGGCAGCTGCTCCGCGTCCGGCGCGATCCGCTATTCCTGGCGGCTGATCCTGGCGCCGGACTGGGTGCGCCGCGCCACCGTCGCCCATGAAGTGGCGCACCGCGTCCACATGAATCACGGCGCCGATTTCCACGACCTGGTCGCGCGCCTGCTCGGCGCCGACCCGAAGCCGGCGCGTTTATGGCTGCGCCGTCATGGGGCGTCGCTCCACCGTATCGCCCGTCTCTGACGGCCGGTCGGGCGCGCGGGGCTGGCGCCGCGGCGGGCGGTCGCGGCCGACCGCCCGGTCGAGCCATTGCTGGTCGAGCTTTTCGTCCGGCGGCGGCGCGTTGCCGTCCATTTCGTCCGCCCGCGGCGGCGGCGACGGGCCGCGCTG
>JAQGLF010000347.1 GCA_028293025.1 Alphaproteobacteria bacterium | reverse complement strand
ACCATCGACCGCTATGGCACGACCAGGGGATGCGATCGTCATCCGGCAGCATGATGGCGACCCGGGGCTCGGAGACGGGATCGCCGATGACGAGATAGACCAGCTCCGCATCGCCGTGCGGCGCCAGCCAGCCCTGATAGGCTTCGGGATCGGCGACGGTGGCGGAGAGCGCCACCCGCCGCATCGCCGGCGCCAGCTTCTGCAGGCGCGCGAGCGACAGCGAGAGGAGGTCGCCGCGCTTGCCGCTGGCGAAGGCGTGGACCTCGTCGACCACCACCGTCTTCAGGCCGGCGAAGAGCTGCGCGCTGTCTTCGTGGCTGAGCAGCAGGCTCAGCGATTCCGGCGTGGTCAGCAGGATTTGCGGCGGCCGCACCCGCTGCCGCGCCTTGCGGTCGGCCGGGGTGTCGCCGGTGCGGGTCTCGACCCGGATCGGCAAACCCATCTCCTCGACCGGCGCCAGCAGGGTGCGCTGCACGTCGACGGCGAGCGCCTTGAGCGGCGAGATATAGAGGCTGTGGAGGCCGTCGGTCGGCGCCTCCGCCAATTCGACCATCGACGGCAGAAAGCCGGCCAGCGTCTTGCCGGCCCCCGTCGGCGCGACCAGCAGCACGCTCCGGCCCGCGTGCGCCGCGGCCAGCATTTCGAGCTGGTGGCGGCGCGGCGCCCACCCCTTGGCGGCGAACCAGGCAGCGATGGCAGGGGGCAGGCCGTTATCCGTCATCCCGGACTTGATCCGGAATCCAAGCACACGGCGTCCATCGGACCTCCCGACATCGTGTTCATGGGTCCTGACTTTCGTCAGGATGACGAAGGAGCAAGATCAGCCACGCCCGTCATCGCCGCTGCGCCGCTTTTCCTCTTCCTCCCGGTAGCCTTCGCGCGTGCCGCGCTCGCTTTCATCCCGCTCGCGGCGCGACGAGCGATTGCGCAACAGGGCCCAGAGCAGGACGACGACCAGCAAAGACGGCAGCAGGATGTCGACGATCGCCCAATTCCATCCGCCGAGATCCATGGCTCAACCTCCTCGCTGTCGCGTCCAGTCCGCCGCGGCTTGGCGCCTCAGGCAGCGGGCCCATATAAGCTCCCGATGGCCCGCCTCGGTTCCTGGATCGAGCCTTTTCCGGAAGGCATTTACATAAAGCCGGCGGACGCCTGGGTCGATCCCGCCGTGCCGAAGCCGCGCTCGCTCGTCACCCACGGCCATGGCGACCATGCCCGCGGCGGCCATGAGCAGGTGTGGGCGACGCGCGAGACGCTGGCGATCATGGCATGCCGCTACGGACCGCAGGAAGGCGGCCGTGCCGTCGCTTATGGCGAGGTGGTCCGCCTCGGCGCCGTGGACATGACCTTCGTTCCGGCCGGCCATGTGCTCGGCTCCGCCCAGATCGTGCTCGAGCACAAAGGCGAGCGAATCGTCGTCTCGGGCGATTACAAGCGCCGGCCGGATCCGACCTGCCCGCCCTTTGAACCGGTGCCGTGCGATATCTTCATCACCGAGGCGACCTTCGGCCTGCCCGTCTTCCGCCATCCCGACACGGCATCCGAAATCGACCGCCTGCTCGGCCGCCTCCACGAGAATCCCGAACGCTGCGTGCTCGTCGGCGCCTATGCGCTCGGCAAGGCGCAGCGGCTGATCGCCGAGCTGAGGTGCCGCGGCCATGAGGAACCGATCTATATCCACGGCGCCCTCCAGCGGCTCTGCGACCTCTATCAGGAGCTCGGCGTCCCGCTCGGCGACATCCGCCCCGCCACCGGCGCCGCCAAGGACGATCTGCGCGGCAGGATCGTCCTCGCGCCGCCCGGCGCGCTCAACGATCGCTGGTCGCGCCGCCTCCCCGAGCCGATCACGGCGATGGCCTCGGGCTGGATGCGGATCCGCCAGCGCGCGCGCCAGCGCAATGTCGAGCTGCCGCTGATCATCTCCGACCATGCCGATTGGGACGAGCTGACCCAGACCATCTCCGAGCTGCAGCCGCGCGAAGTGTGGATCACCCACGGCCGCGAGGACGCGCTCATGCACTGGTGCATGACCCGCCAGATCAAGGCGCGCGAGCTCAACCTGGTGGGACGGGAGGATGAGGATGATTAGGGACCCCTGGCCTCCCCTCGCCCCTCTTACCCTCTCCCTTGGAGGGGAGAGGATACGAAGCCTTAGCGACGAAGGAGCTTAGGCGTAGTTGGTGAGGGTGGACACCGTAAGCGCTCTCTATCCGAGTCTGTCACCCTCTCCCAACTCCGACTAGGCGGCAAAGCCGCCAAGTCTCCGTATCCCTCTCCCGTCTAAGGGAGAGGGGGTTAGGCGTAGAGATCCGCCGCCGAAAGCAATGCCAGCGCGGCGAGCAACAGGATGCCCCAACGCACCGCTTTCTCCAGTCCGAAATTGCTGGTGCGCGAGAGGATCAGCGCGCTCGACGGCATGATGATCAGGAACAGCCCCACCGAGAGAAGCAGGCCTACCGTCACGCCAAGCGAGGCCCAGCCCCACACGGCAAGCAGGCTCCAGAGGATGCAGAAAGCCAGCGCCTCGGGATAGAGCTTCGGCATTCAGTGGGCGACCTCCGGGCCGCGGGCGATGCCGGACAAAGCGAGCTGGGCGTCGATCTGCGCCAGCAGCCGCGCGACCCCCGCTTCGTCCTTCGCCTCGGCGCGGGCGACGAGCACGTCCTGGGTGTTCGAGGCGCGCAGCAGCCACCAGCCGTCATCGGTCGAGACCCGGGCGCCGTCGGTGCGGTCGACCCGGGCGCCGTCCGCCTCCAGCCGCGCCAGCACTTCGTCGACCACGGCGAACTTGCGGCTCTCGTCGACCTGGAAGCGGATCTCCGGCGTGTTGACCATCGCCGGCATCGCCGAGCGCAAAGCGGTCAGCGAGCCGCCGAGGCGGGTGACGGCGCGGATCAGGCGGACGGCGGAATAGATGCCGTCGTCGAAGCCGTAATATTCGTGCGCGAAGAAGATGTGGCCGCTCATCTCGCCGGCGAGCGGCGCGCCGGTCTCCCGCATCTTCGACTTGATCAGGCTGTGGCCGGTCTTCCACATCAGAGGCTTGCCGCCAAGCGCGGCGACCCGGTCGAAAAAGGCCTGGCTCGCCTTGACGTCGGCGATGATCGTCGCGCCGGGCACTTCCTGCAGCACCGGCTCGGCCAGGATCGAGAGCAATTGGTCCCCCCAGATGACGCGGCCTTCGCCGTCGACCGCGCCGATCCGGTCCGCGTCGCCGTCGAGGGCGATGCCGAAATCGAGACCCTTCTCGCGCACCAGGCGCTTCAGATCCTCCAGATTCGCCTCCACCGTCGGATCGGGATGGTGGTTCGGAAAAGCCCCGTCGATCTCGGTGTAGAGCGTGTGATGCTCGCCCGGCAGCCGCTTCACCAGCCGCTCGACCACCGGCCCGCCCGAACCGTTGCCGGCATCCCAGCCGATCCGGAAGGCGCCGCCGTCGAAATTCTCGAGCAGCCGGTCGACGTAGCGCTCCATCACCTCCTCCTGGGTGATCGCGCCCTCGCCTTCGTCCCAGTCGCGGTCGAGCGCCACCCGGCCGAGCTGCTGGATCGCCGCGCCGAAGAAGGGCTTATGGTTCATCACCATCTTGAAGCCGTTATAGCTCGCCGGATTGTGG
>JAQGLF010000322.1 GCA_028293025.1 Alphaproteobacteria bacterium | reverse complement strand
GGTGAGGCGGCGGATCTTCTTCACCCCCGGCAGGCGCTGGAGCAGGCCGACGGCGCGGGCGGCGTCCGCCTCGCGGACGTCCGGAGTGGGCGCCATGATCTGGATCGTGACGCGGTCGCCGACGGCGGCGTTGAGGCTGGCGGCGGCGCTGCCGAGGCCGAGCCCCGCCGCGGCGGCGAGCACGGTCAGGAACATCATGATCGCGATCACCCAGGGCATCGGCCCGGCCAGCCGCCCCTCGGGGAGCAGCCGCCGGTCGGCGGCGCCGAACCTGCGCTTGCCGCCCTTCACGTATCGGCCCGTCGCGGCGGGTTGCGGAGCGCGCCGGTCGGGTCGAGCAGCTCGCCGCGGTCGAGCCGCAGCATGTCGGCGCGGCCGATGCTGGAGATGAGGTGGAGATCGTGGGTGGCGACGACGACGGTGGTGCCGAGGCTGTTGAGGGAATCGAACAGATGGAGCAGGCGCTTCGCCATTTCCGGGTCGACATTGCCGGTCGGCTCGTCGGCGACGAGGATGTCGGGCCGGGCGATCACCGCCCGGGCGATGGCGACGCGCTGCTGCTCGCCGCCGGACAGCGTCGCGGGCCGCGCGGTGGCGCGATGGCCGAGGCCGACCCAGCCGAGCATCTCCGTGACCGGCGCTTCGAGATCCCGCTCCTCGACCCCGGCGACGCGCAGCGGCAAGGCGACATTGTCATAGGCGGAGAGATGCGAGACCAGGCGGAAGTCCTGGAAGACGACGCCGATCCGCCGCCGGAAGCCGGGCAGGCGCTTGCGCGGCATGGTGACGATGTCCTCGCCGAACAGGCGGATGAGGCCGCGGCTCGGCCGCTGGGCGAGGTAGAGCAGCCGCAGCAGGCTGGTCTTGCCGGCGCCCGACGGGCCGGTGAGGAAATAGAAGCCGCCCTGGCGCAGCGAGAAGCTCAGGTCCGACAGCGTCTCCGCGCCGGTGCCGTAGCGCAGGCCGACATTGTCGAACTGGACGATCGTACCGGCCGCGTTCACCCGCCTCCGCTCCCTTCAGCCCCTTTGCCGGCCTCAATGGCATGGGCGGCGGCGCCGCGCAAACCTCTCAAAAAAGGGTCTGCACCCGGCTTCCGCAACGGGCGTGATCGCCCGGAGAGGTGCGCCGGGAAGGAGCGTGGCGCAGGCCGTAGCGGGGACTACGGACAAGCCGCGCGACGCGCCCGGCACGCCTCTCCGGGCGACCGCGAAGCGGCGGGCGCATTTTGGCCGGTGGCGGCGTCGCTCGTCCCTCCTCGCTCCTGGCCACCGGCCAAAAATGCGCACCGTCACGCCGCTGCGGAAGCCGGGTGCAGACCCTCAGCATTTGCTTGCATGGCGGCGGTTAACTGTGCTTCGGTTCCGCTCCGAGCACCAGATGTGGGGCCCCTGTCGCGATGATCCTCAGCTGTCCCGCCTGCAAGACACGATACGTGGTGCCGGACAGCGCCATCGGGCCGACCGGACGGCAGGTCCGCTGCGCCTCCTGCCGGAACAGCTGGCACCAGCCGCCGGCGCCTTTCGCCGAACCCGCCGCGCCGATGGCGACTCCGGTGGCCGCGCCTCCTTCCCCGTCACCGGCCCCTCCCCCCCCGCCGCCGCCACCACGGATGGCGCAGACCCGGCCGGCCGCGGCGGATCTGATCGGCTCGGCTGCGGCGCCGCCGCAGGATTATGACGCCTTCGTCCACGAGCCGCCCTTCCGGGCGCGGCGCAACCCGGCGAAGATGTGGACGATGGTCGCCTTGATCGCCGCGGGCCTGATGCTGGCCGCGACCGCGGCGATCGCCTGGTTCGGAATGCCCCGCTTCGGCGGCAGCTTCGCCATGATCGGCGCCGCCGCCGGCTCGGCGCTGCGGATCGAGAATGAGCGGGTCGAGCGCAGCGCGCTGGGCAGCGGCAACGAATTGCTCACCATCACCGGCCAGATCGTCAACCCGACCGACAAGGTGCAGCCGGTGCCGCAGATCCGCGCCGAGCTGCAGGATGCCGGCGGCCGGACCGTCTATTCCTGGGCAATCTCGCCGCCCGTCTCCGAGCTCCAGGCGCGCCAGAGCGCGACCTTCAACAGCGCCGAGGTCGGCCTGCCGAAGGACGCCAAGCGCGTCCATCTCGACTTCGGCAAGACCCTGTAGGCGGTCAGCGCAGATGCGGATCGGCATCCTGACCGGGGGCGGCGACGTGCCGGGGCTCAATCCCTGCATCCGCTCGATCACCCTTTCCGCGGACGATCTCGGCTGGGAGGCAATCGGCTTCCGCCGCGGCTGGGAGGGGGTGCTGGCGATCGATCCCGCCGATCCGGCCAGCATCGCCGCCAACAGCATGCCTTTGACCCGCGAGGGCGTGCGCGGCATCGACCGGATGGGCGGCACCATCCTCCCCACCTCCCGCAGCGATCCCCGCACCTTGAAGGCCGGGGACCAGACGGCGCGCGTGCTCGACGTGCTCGACAAGCTCGGCGTCGACGCGATGGTGACGCTCGGCGGCGACGGCACCCTGCGCTTCTCGGCTCATCTCGCCGCCCAGGGCGTGCCGGTCGTCTCGATCCCCAAGACGATGGACAATGACGTCTTCGGCACCGATTATTGCATCGGCTTCTCGACCGCGGTCAGCCGCTCGGTGCAGGCGATCAATGCGTTGCGCACCACCGTCGAGAGCCACGAGCGGATCGGCGTCATCGAATTGTTCGGCCGGCGGAGCGGCGAAACGGCCCTGCTCGCCGGCTTCCTCGCCCAGGTCGACCGGACGGTGATCGCCGAGCAGCCGGTCGAGCTCGACCGGCTGCTGCCCTTGCTCGCCGAGGACAAGGCGTCGAACCCCGCCCGCTATGCGATGTGCGTCATCTCCGAAGGCGCGACGATCGGCGGCGAGAGCGACAGCGATTCCGAGCTGTCGAAGCCCGCCAGCCAGCGCGTCGTCGCCGGCGTCGGCCACCGGCTCGGCGCCGCCATCACCGAGCGGCTCGGCTGCGGCGTCGTCATCCAGGAGCTCGCCTATCTGATGCGCGCCGGCGAGCCGGACGCGATGGACCGGATGGTCGGCCTCGCTTTCGGCGCGCTCGCCGTCCAATTGCTCCAGCGCGGCGAGAAGGCGCGGATGGTGACCTTGACCGACGGCAATTACGGCCACGTCCCCGCCGACACCCTGCTGCACGGCCGCAAGACGGTCGACGTCTCCGGCCTCTACGACGCCGCCTCCTATCGCGCCAAGCTGATGCGGGTCGAAGGCATGCCGATGTTCCTCTACTGAGCGGGCCGTTCGATCTCGGGACGAGGCATTGCGCCCCTCCGGGGCCTTTGCTAGAGGCCCGGCTCCTGCCAGCCGCCGGGCTCAACCGGCGGACTTCACGTGCGGTCGTGGCGGAACTGGTAGACGCGCAGCGTTGAGGTCGCTGTGGCCGAAAGGCCGTGGAAGTTCGAGTCTTCTCGACCGCACCACATTTCCAGAAAGATCTTCCGCGAGAAGATTTTTCGCGGAAGCGTCGCAAGACCGTGCGGGGCACGATCTTGGGCTCGCATCCCAACCCATAATCGACCTTTGCCGTGTGCTGTGGATGCGCCACAGTGATGCGATGGGATTGCCTTCTTCCCGCCGCGCCTTCGGCTTCTGGATCTGCCTCGCGCTCGTCGTCGGCAACATGATCGGCTCGGGCGTGTTCGCCCTCCCTTCCGAGCTGGCGCGCTACGGCTGGAACGCGGCGCTCGGCTGGCTGGTGACGATCGCCGGCTCGCTCTGCCTTGCCTTCGTCTTCGCCCGGCTGGCGCGCGGCTTTCCGGAGGCGGGCGGGCCTTATGCCTATTGCCGGGAGGCGTTCGGGCCCGGGCCCGGCTTCGCGGTGGCGTGGAGCTACTGGATCTCGATCCTCTGCGCCAATGCCGCCATCGCGCTGACCGCAATCAGCTATCTCAGTCATTTCGTCCCGGCGCTCGCCGCGGCGCCAAGCCTGCCCGCTCTGGCCTTCCTCTGGGCGCTGACCGCGCTGAGCTGCCTCAACGTCCGCGGCGCCGGCAAGGTGCAGGTGGCGACGACCCTGCTGAAGCTGCTTCCGCTCTTCGCCGCGATCATCCTCATCTGCCTCATTCTCGCCCGCAGCGGCACGGCGGCCGTCGCGGCGGCCGGGCCGCCGGTGCCGATCGGCCTCGGCGCGATCAGCTCGACCGCGGCCCTGACCCTGTGGGCGATGGTCGGCTTCGAATCGGCGACCATCCCCGCCGAGCATGTCCGCGACCCGGCCAGCGTGATCCCCCGCGCCACCATGGCCGGCACCCTGCTGACCGGCCTGATCTACCTGATCGCCTGCACCGGCGTCGCCCTCCTCCTGCCGCGCGCGATGGCGATCCGTTCGAACGCGCCCTTCGCCGACTTCATCGGCCTGCATTGGGGTGCCGGCGCCGCCTCGCTCGGCGCCCTGTTCGCGGCGATCGGCGCGCTCGGCGCGCTCAACGGCTGGGTGCTGCTCCAGGGCGAGCTGCCGCTCGCTCTCGCGAAGGACGGCGCCTTTCCGCGCTGGCTCGCCAAGGTCTCGCCTTCGGGTGCGCCGGTCCGCGCCCAGCTCGTCTCGTCGGCAATCGTCTCCCTGCTGGTGCTCGCCAACCAGAGCCCGAGGATGGTGTCGCTGATTCTCTTCATGGCCCTGGTCTCGACCACGGCGACGCTGGTCGCCTATCTCGCCTGCTCGCTCGCCGCCTTGTGGCTGCAGCGCAGCGGCCGACTGAAGGGCTCGCCGATTCTGGTCGCCGCCTGCCTTCTCGGCTTCGCCTATTCGGCCTGGGCGGTTTATGGAGTCGGCTGGAAACCGGCGGCGTGGGGACTCGCCTTGATGGCGGTCGGGCTGCCGGTCTATCTGACGATGCGCTGGCGGCCGGAAGGGGAAACGGCGCCGGCAAGCGTGGAGGATGAGCCGCAATGACCGAGGATCAGGACAAGGACAAGGTGGACGTGCCGGAGCAGGAATGGCGCGAACGGCTGAACGACGAGCAATATCATGTGCTGCGGGAGGCGGGCACCGAGCCCGCCTTTTCCGGCCGCTACGTCCACAATCACGAGGAAGGCGAATATCGCTGCGCCGGCTGCGGCGAATTGCTGTTCGACAGCGATGCGAAATATGACAGCGGCAGCGGCTGGCCGAGCTTCACCCGGCCGGCGAGCCCGGCGATCAGCGAGCATAGCGACGCCAGCCACGGCATGCGCCGGGTCGAGGTGCGCTGCGCCAAATGCGACGGCCATCTCGGCCATCTCTTCCCGGACGGGCCGGGGCCGACCGGCCTTCGCTATTGCATCAACAGTGCATCTCTGGACTTCAAGGAACGCAAGGAAGGCTGATGGGGCGCCGGCTTGTGGGGAGAGTCGCGAGGCCCTAGGTTCAGGTCGCAATGGCCAGTGACGCTTCCCTCCGTTCGCCGTTCCGGCGGGCGCTCATCACCACCTTCAAGGTCGGGCTTTACGGCTTCATCGTCGGCGTGATCGCTCTCGCGGTCGCCGTCGGCGTGGCGATGACCTCGCTTCCTTCCTACCAGGAGCTGGTCCGCCGCAACGACCTCGGCCAGATGATCCGGGTCCACGCCGCCGACGGCTCCGTCCTCGTCTCGCTCGGCCCCAGCTTCGGCGAATGGCTGAGCTATGACGAGATCCCGCCGATCATGAAGGACGCGATGGTGGCGGTGGAGGACAAGCGCTTCCGCCACCATATCGGCGTCGATCCGATCGGCATCGCCCGCGCCCTGCAGGTGCGGGTGACCAAGGGCCATTGGACCCAGGGCGGCTCGACCATCACCCAGCAGCTCGCCCGCAATATCTTCCTTACCAGCAACCGCAATTTCGGCCGCAAGATCCGCGAGGGCATCCTCGCGCTGGCGCTCGAGCGGCGCTTCACCAAGGACCAGATCCTCGAGCTCTATCTGAACCGCGTCTATTTCGGCGGCGGCGCCTACGGCATCGACGCCGCCTCGCGCCGCTTCTTCGGCCATTCGGCCAAGACGCTCAGCCTGTCGGAAGCCGCGATCATCGCCGGGCTGGTCAAGGCGCCGTCCAATTACGCGCCCAGCGCCGACGCGGAAGCGGCGAAGAACCGGGCCGGAGTCGTCATCCAACTGATGCGGGAGAATGGCAGCATCACCCCCGAGCAGGCGGCGGCGGCGCAGCCGGCCGAGGTCCAGATCGTGCCGAGCCCGAAGCAGAACAGCGTCCGTTATTTCACCGACTGGGTCCTGCCCCAGCTCGACACGTTGATCGACGAGACGGTGCAGCCGATCGAAGTCTGGACCACGCTCGATCCGAACATGCAGAAGCTCGCCGACCAGGTGATCAACGCCAACACGCCGGCCGGCGCGCAGGGCGGGCTGGTCGCGCTCGACCGCGACGGTGCGGTGCGGGCGATGGTCGGCGGCCGCGACTATGTGAGCTCGATCTACAACCGCGCCACCCAGTCGGCGCGGCAGCCCGGCTCCTCGTTCAAGCTGTTCGTCTACCTCGCCGCGCTCGAAGCCGGCCACAAGCCGGACGACATGGTGTCCGCCGATCCGGTCTCGATCAACGGCTGGAGCCCGCGCAACGAGGGCCATGCGATCGGCGGCCCGATCAGCCTGCGCCAGGCCTTCGCCCAGTCGATCAACCCGGTGTCGGCGCGGCTGGGGCAGGAGGTCGGCTTCCGCACCGTCGCCGACATGGCGCAGCGACTCGGCATCACCTCGAAGATCGGCAGCAATCCGGCGATCACTCTGGGCAGCTCGGAGGTCCGGCT
>JAQGLF010000289.1 GCA_028293025.1 Alphaproteobacteria bacterium | reverse complement strand
ACGCGGCCCATCGCAGCCGCATCGAGGACTATATCCAGATGTGCGCCGATGAGGGCGGCGAATTGGTCGTCGACGGCCGCGGCTTCTCCCTCCAGGGCCATGAGCAGGGCTTCTTCATCGGCCCCACCTTCTTCGACCATGTGAAGCCGGATTTCCGGTCCTATCGGGAGGAGATCTTCGGGCCGGTGCTGCAGATGGTCCGCGCCGGCAGCTTCGAGGAGGCGCTCCGCCTTCCTTCCGAGCATCAATACGGCAACGGCGTCGCCATCTTCACCCGCAACGGCCATGCCGCCCGCGAGTTCGCGGCGCGGGTCAATGTCGGCATGGTCGGCATCAACGTGCCGATCCCGGTACCGGTCGCCTATCACAGCTTCGGCGGCTGGAAGCGCAGCGGCTTCGGCGACATCAACCAGCACGGCATGGAGGGCGTAAGGTTCTGGACCAAGACCAAGACCATCACCCAGCGCTGGCCGGACGGCTCGGTGACCGGCGAGAATGCCTTCGTCATTCCGACCATGGGTTGAGCAATGGGTGTATCTGTCCTGTTGAGCCTCCTGCTCCTCGCCTTCCAGGCTCCGGAACCGGCGGACCGTAAGCCCGAAGGCAATCCGATTGAATTGCGCAACAACGGCTTCTGCGCCGGCATCAGCTGGGTGATTCTGGTTCCAGGAGAGACGGTGACGATGGATGATGGGCCCGACTTCAACGTTTATCGCGTCCGCGGTCCAGGCGGACGCGAATGGGGCGTCTATTCCGGTTTTGCCGGTCAGAGTGCGCCGGGTCAGGCGCTGCTGACGAAAGATGGAACTACCGTGTACCGCGGAACCGAGCGGGACGAGGGCGGCAAACGCGTCTTCGATGGCTACTACGTCGGACGCAAAGGCGGACAGAACCATTTCTTTGGCAACGTCTTCAGGGATGACTCGGCGGACGCGGACTTTTTCAAGCGTGTGCGTCTCGGCAAGGCAGCCGACAAGCTCTGTGCCGAGGATCGCAAATGAGCCAGTTCGACCTCAATGACGAGCAGCGCCAGATCCAGGAGATGGCGCGCGCCTTCACCGCCGACGCGATCACGCCGCAGGCCGCCGAATGGGACGAGAAGCACATCTTCCCAAGAGACGTGATCCGCCAGGCGGCCGAGCTCGGCTTCGGCGCGATCTACGTCAGCGAGGAGAACGGCGGCATCGGCCTCGGCCGGCTCGAGGCGGCCCTGATCATGGAGGCGATGGCTTATGGCGACCCTTCCACCTCCGCCTTCATCTCGATCCACAATATGGCGAGCTGGATGATCGACCGGTTTGGGACGGCGCCGGTGAAGCAGAAATATCTTCCGGCCATGGTGACCATGGCGAAGATGGGCTCCTATTGCCTCACCGAGCCGGGCTCGGGCTCCGACGCGGCGGCGCTGAAGACCAAGGCGGTGAAGGACGGCGATTGCTACATCGTCTCCGGCTCCAAGGCTTTCATTTCCGGCGGCGGCGAGAACGAGATCTACGTCACCATGGCCCGCACGGGGCCCGAAGGGCCCAAGGGCATTTCCTGCCTCGTGATCGAGAAGGACATGCCGGGCGTCAGCTTCGGCGCGCAGGAGCGCAAGCTCGGCTGGCATTCGCAGCCGACCGCGCAGGTCAATTTCGACGAGGTCCGGGTGCCGGCGGAGAATCTCGTCGGCGGCGAGGGCGAGGGCTTCCGCATCGCGATGATGGGCCTCGACGGCGGCCGCCTCAACATCGGCGCCTGCTCGCTGGGCGGCGCCCAGCGCTGCCTCGACGAGGCCATCGCCTATACGAAGGGGCGCAAGCAGTTCGGCGCGCCGATCGCCGATTTCCAGGCGACCCAATTCACCCTCGCCGACATGGAGACCGAGCTGCAGGCCGCGCGCACCCTGCTCTACGCGGCGGCGGTGAAGGTCACCGAGAACGCCCCCGACAAGACTCGCTTCGCCGCCATGGCGAAGCGGCTGGCGACCGACACCGGCTCCTCAGTCGTCGACCGCGCGCTCCAGCTCCACGGCGGCTACGGCTATCTGATGGACTATCCGATCGAGCGCTTCTGGCGCGATCTTCGCGTCCATTCGATCCTCGAAGGCACCAACCAGATCATGCGCGTCATCATCGCCCGGGACATGCTGCGCCAGTGAGCGATGTTCTGACGCCGGTCGAGGGAAAGGTCGGCCGGATCCGCCTCAACCGGCCTAAAGCCCTCCACGCGCTGACCCGGGAGATGTGCAGCGCCATGATCGCCGCCCTGCTCGACTGGCGCGAGCGGCCGGAGATCGAGGCGGTGATGCTCGACCACGCCGAGGGGCGCGGCTTCTGCGCCGGCGGCGACGTCGTCATGATCGCCCGCAGCGGCGCCGGCGACGGCACCGAAGCGCGCGCCTTCTTCCACGAGGAATACCGGCTCAACCACCTCCTCTTCACCTACGCCAAGCCGATCATCGCCTTCATGGACGGGATCACCATGGGAGGCGGCGTCGGCATCTCGCAGCCCTGCCGCTATCGAATCGCGACCGAGAACACCCGCTTCGCCATGCCGGAGACGACGATCGGTCTTTTCCCGGACGTCGGCGGCGGCTGGTATCTCCCCCGCCTGCCCGGTCGGACCGGCGTGTTCATCGCGTTGACCGGGGCGCGGCTGGACGGCGCCGAATGCCTGCATCTCGGCCTCGCCACCCACTACATCCCCGCGCTCGCGCTCGACGACCTCAAGGCGCGGATCGCCGCCGAGCCGCAGCGCCTGGAAGCCCTGCTCGAGGAATATGGCGCGCCCCCGCCGCCGGCGCGCATCGCCGGGAATCGGGAGCGGATCGACCGGCTGTTCGCCGCCGACGATTATGAGACGATCCTCGCCGCATTGGAGGCGGACGGCTCCGACTGGGCCCGGAAGGAGCTGGCGACCCTGCGCGCCAAGAGTCCGCAGGCGTGCAAGGTGTCGCTCCGCATCGTCTATGACGGTGCGCGGGTCCAGGATTTCGCGCATGAGATGAAACAGGAATATGCGGTGGCGAGCCGGGTCGTGCAGCGCCACGATTTCGTCGAGGGCGTGCGCGCCCTGCTGCTCGACAAGGACAATGCGCCGCGCTGGGAGCCGCCGACGCCCGAGGCGGTCACCCAGCATCTGATCGACACGATCTTCGCGCCGATGCCGGAAGGAGAGGAATGGACGCCGCTCTGACTTTATGCGTCACCCCGGCGGAGGCCGGGGTCCCAGCGGGTGAAGAACGCTGGCGTTTTTTCCGTCCTGAGATCCCGGCCTCCGCCGGGATGACGAGGTGAAATGATGACCTACGAGAACATTCTGGTCGAACAGAGGGACGCCGTGACCCTGATCACGCTCAACCGCCCCAAGGCGCTCAACGCGCTGAACAGCGGCGTCCTGGCCGAGCTGATCCACGCCTTCGCCGCCTATGATGCGGACGACAGCCAGCGTTGCGCCGTGCTGACGGGGAGCGAGCGCGCCTTCGCCGCCGGTGCCGACATCAAGGAGATGTCGAGCCAGGGCTTCGCCGAAATGTATGCGTCGAACTTCTTCGCCGGCTGGGAAAAGGTGACGGCGACGCGCAAGCCCTGGATCGCCGCCGTCGCCGGCTATGCCTTGGGCGGCGGCTGCGAGGTGGCGATGATGGCCGATTTCATCATCGCCGCCGACACCGCCCAGTTCGGCCAGCCCGAGATCAAGCTCGGCGTCACCCCCGGCATGGGCGGCTCGCAGCGCCTCACCCGCGCCGTCGGCAAGGCCAAGGCGATGGAGATGTGCCTCACCGGCCGGATGATGGGCGCCGAGGAGGCGGAGCGTTCCGGCCTGGTCGCCCGGGTGGTGCCGGCGGAGACGCTGCTGGACGAAGCCATGGCGACGGCGGCGGCGATCGCGTCGATGGCCCCGCTCGCCGCCATCGCCACCAAGGAGATGATCGATGCCGCCTTCGAGACCGGTCTCGCCCATGGCATCGTCTTCGAACGGCGGCTGTTCCACGGCCTGTTCGGCACCGAGGACCAGAAGGAAGGAATGAGCGCCTTCGTCGACAAGAGGAAGGCGGACTGGAAGGGGCGCTGACGTCCATCCCTCTCCCCTTGTGGGAGAGGGATGCGAAGACTTGGCAGCTTGCTGCCTAGTCGCAGCTGGGTGAGGGGTAGGCTGCCGC
>JAQGLF010000284.1 GCA_028293025.1 Alphaproteobacteria bacterium | reverse complement strand
TCGTCTTCGCCTGCGGAGCGTGGCTGCCGAGGCTGTTCCCGGCCCTGCTCGGCGGACGGATCTTTCCGACCCGTCAGGAAGCCTTCTTCTTCGCTCCGCCGCCCGGCGACCGCAGCTTCGATGTCGGTCACCTGCCGGCCTGGGCGGACTTCAACCGGGGTGACATGTTCTACGGACTTCCCGACCTGGAAAATCGCGGCTTCAAGATCGCGCACGATGCCCACGGCCCACCGATCGATCCGGACGGCGGCGACCGCACTCCGTCCCCCGCCGCATTGGATGAAGCGCGCGCCTTCATGGAGCGCCGCTTCCCGGCCATGCGCGGCAGGCCTCTCAGTGAAGCCCGGGTCTGTCAGTATGAGAATAGCGCCAATGGCGATTTCCTCATCGACCGCCATCCCGACCGGCCCAACGTCCTGCTGGTCGGTGCCGGCTCCGGCCACGGCTTCAAGCACGGCCCCGCCGTCGGCCGCTACGCCGCCGATCTGATGACGGGCGCCGGCTTCACGCCCGAACCCCGCTTCTCGCTCGCCACCAAGAGCGCGAAGCAGAATCGTTCGGTCTATTGAAGGGCGATGGCGATGGAGCAGCCGTCGCGCGGCTGGTCGGGTCCGCGACGGCGGCATTTTCCTCCACAACGTCTGCGCCCCGGACGTGACGCTGGTGGTCAAGAAAGGCGACGGCACCGGCTGCGAACGGGAGCGCGGAGACGTCCTGATCCGCCACGCTGACGGACGGCTAGAGGGAAGTGAGAAGATCCATTCAGCGACGAATACCACCCCATCGACTGAATCAGCGATCGCGAATCGCGACACCATGCTGACCGAATTCAGCTAGGAGAAGCGCGAGCCACCTACGACCAGATGAAGGTGCTGCACGAGCAGGTCCTGAAGCTGATCGACCGCAACATGTCCGCCTTCGATGCTGTCGACCACATGAAGGTGCTGGGCGACTTCATCGGCGACACTCCGATTGGAGCAATCCCCGCTTTTCACACCGACCCCTGTTACGTGATGCGGCCCACAAGGTTGTCCACAAACCCTCCACCGAATTATCCAAGAGATTCTTTCGGCGGCCCTTGCGTTCGTGTCAAAATGTGATTCACTGTGGTGATGTGGCGCTGCCCAAGGGGTGACGCTAGAAGTTGTCGGCGGGTAGCTCAAACTGGACAGAGCGCCCATTGGAGCAGGCTTCGTGGTAGGTGTCGCGACCCTACGTTGCCACCTGGGAGATACAGGTTCAAGTCCTGTCCCGCCGTCCATCACAAAAGGCTGAAGCATGATCGAGCAAGGCGGATTCAGTCGCCCAGGCTCTGAATGATATGCGCCCCCTCACCCGGGGCGAACGCGCCCTAGCGGCCTCGATCTTTGGCGCAGCAATCGAATATGATGCGGTGACGATCCGACGCCAGAAATGGTGGCCGCTCCAGCCTCGCAACGTCATTATGGCCCCCACGGGACACGTATACATTCATCCCCGCAGCGGCCTGTGGAGCGAGGACTTCGCCCGCGAGAGCGTGCCCCTCCAAGCCTTGCTAATCCACGAGCTAACCCACGTTTGGCAAAGCCAGAGATGCGGTAAATGGTATCTTGTGCTGATGCGGCATCCCCTGTGCCGCTACCGCTACACTTATGAGCCGGGGCGGTCCTTCACCCGCTACGGGCTTGAGCAGCAGGCAGAGATCGTCCGCCACACCTTCCTCCTTGAACACGGATACCGGGTTGTCGGGTCCGCCACTTTGGAGCAGCTTCGGTCTATTCTGCCGTTTTAGGAGACAGCTTTGCTCGGCTTCTTCCGCAAACGTCGTGACGAAGCGCTCAAACGTGAGGCCTTGGAGTTAGGCTCGCGGATGATGGAGAACGTCAACGCCGCATTGGATCGTTGGAAAGCCGAGCGGCTGGTGACGAGGGCAGATATGATGGCGAGCGCCTTCGACGAGCGCCTCGTTGAACTAGAGCCTTCGCAGGGGCTGACTTTCCCTGAGCTTGCCAACATTGACGCGCTGGCCTGCCTGAAAAACTGGCACGAGCAGAAAAACAAATTGGCGGCCGAGGCGGCTATCTATCTGACAGGTGATGATGTGCAGTTTTTGGATTTGATAGAGGGTGGCCCACGCTTCACAGAGATCACTTATGAGCGGATTGATGAGGTGGGCCTCCAGCTTGCCAATCACATCGTCGAGTCCATCGGGCAAGCTTGCACGCGCAGGGGCGAGACCCCATTGACCGAGAATTCGTAGAAAACTGCGTTTTCCCATTGTGCTTACCGTGCAGCACTTGACCCACGTCTGGCAGGCGCAGAAGGGCGGCCGCTTCTACCTGCCGCTGATGCGCCACCCTTTCTGCTGCTACGCTGCGGCCGGGCCGTTCCTTCCGACATTACGGGATCGAGCAGCAGGCGGAGATCGTTCGCCACGTCTTCGTTGTGAAGCGCGGCGGGGTGGTGCCGGGCGCGCCTCCCGTTGGCCTTATCGAGCCCCTCCTGCCCTTCACCGGATCCGGCCCACTCGACATCGCGCGGGAGACGGCTAAACTGCGTTCGGGTCACGAAAATTTCTCAGGGATTCTCCGCAATGACCAGCCTTGGCCTGCGCGCCGCGGCCGCAGCCTTCCTTATCGCCGTGGCGGCGCCCGCAACGGCGCTGGCGCCGCGGGCCGTGACGAAGGGCGCGTCGAGCCCCACCGGCGCCGACAAGGCTTCGGTTCCTCTCATCGCGCCCGATCCGGCGGTACGTTTCGGCACAATGCCGAACGGCTTCCGCTATGCCGTGATGCAGAACAAGAAGCCCACCGGGTCCGTCTCGATCCGCCTGCTGCTGAAGGTCGGCAGCTACGAGGAAGCGGATGACGAGCTCGGCTATGCCCATTTCATCGAGCATATGGCCTTCCGGTCGACCAAGGCGGCGCCGGCGGGCGTGCTCGACAATCCGTTCGCGGCGATGGGCGTCGCCCTCGGCCGGGACACGAATGCCTTCACCACGCTCGAAAGCACCGTCTACGGCGTCGATGTGCCCGCCGCCAATCCGGAAGGCCTGCGCAAGATCCTCGACTGGATCCGCAGCGCCGCCGACGGCATCGTCTTCACACCCGCGGGAGTCGAGACCGAGCGGGGCGTCGTGATCTCGGAGCTGCAGACCCGAAGCGGCCCGCTGGCGACGGCCCAGCGCGACGTCGGCCGCTTCCAATTGCCGGGCTTCCGATCCGTGAACCGCGACCCCGGCGGGACGGAAGGCTCGCTGCGGGCGGTGACGCCGGCCCGGCTGCAGGCCTTTTACGACCGTTGGTATCGTCCCGAAAATGCACTGCTCGTCATCGTCGGCGATGCACCGCTGGACACGCTCGAGGCGCTGGCCAGGCAGGGCTTCTCCGGCTGGACCGCGCGCGGTGCGGCGGTCGCGCGGCCGGCGCCGCCGCAAGACGTACCGGCGCGGGGCCTGGACGCCCTGATCGAGACCGGCGAGGCCTTCCCGCCCGCGATCAGCAGCTGCCGGTTGGGCACGAAGCCGCAGACCGCGCCGAGCCCGATCGAGCAGCTGCGGCGCGCCACCTATTCGAAATTGTGGACGTCGATCCTGGTCAAACGGTTCGAGCATCTCAGCGCTTCCGCCGCGTCGCCGTTCCTCGGTGCGGCAATGATCGTCAACGACCGGATGCCCGACGCGCGCGGCACCTGCTTGCTGGCCATGCCCGTCGGCGGCAAATGGAACGAGGCGTTGCTGGCCGGGCAGGCCGAGCTGCGCCGCTTCGACCGCGACGGACCCACCCCGCAGGAGCTGGACGCGGCCGTCGAGCAGCTGCGGGCGCCCCTGCGCGGCGTCGTCGTCCAGGCGGACTCGCGCAGCTCGGAGACCCTGGCCGCGCAAATCACCGATTCGGAACTCACCGGCGACGTCTTTGCCAGCCCCGACGAGGCGCTGCGGACGTTCGGAATGGCGGTGGCGGGGGTCACTGCCGGCGACATCAGGAAAGCGTTCGAGAGCGACTGGAGCGGGACCGGCCCGCTGCTGGTCGCGATGGGGCCGGCGCCTCCTTCCCGCGACCAGTTGCTCGGCGCCTGGCGCACCAACGAAGCGGCCGCTCCCCCCGAAGCTTATGCCGACCGGCGGGCGGTGGCCTGGCCTTACCAGCGCTTCGGCCATTCCGGCCGCGTGGACCGGCGCGAAGCCTTTCCCGACTTCGTACGTCTCCACTTCCGCAACGGGACCGTGCTCAACTTCAAGCATACGGCCTTCAGCTCCAGCGACGTCGAAATCCAGGTCCGCTTCGGCCGCGGCGAAAGCGGCCTCGACCTGTCCGACCGCGTGCCCGCAATGCTCGGGGTCGGCCTGTTCGCGGAAGGGGGGCTCGGCAAGCTGACTTACGAGCAGATCGGCTCCGCCTTCGCCAGCACCAACTGGAAGGTCGGCCTGAACGTCCAGTCGACGGCCTTCGTGCTGAGCAGCAGCCCGCTCAGCGACCAGCTGCAAGGCGAGCTCCAGCTGCTCGCCGCCTATATGACCGATCCGGGCTTCCGGCCCGACATCGACAGCAAGCTGCCAACGGTCATCGACTTCGTCTATGGTCTCTACAAGACGGATCCGATGGCAGTGGCGGCCGACGCGATGGAGCAGAAACTCTTTCCGGGCCAGGGCACGCTGCCGCCGCGCGAAATCGCGCGCAGCTGGCGGGCCGCGGATTTCGCGCGGATGCTGAAGCCGGCGCTGACCGGGTCGCCGGTGGAAGTGACCATCGTCGGCGACCTCAACGAGGAGGAGGCGAAGGCGGCGGTCGCCGATACGTTCGGCGCGCTTCCCGCCCGGCCGGCGCTGCCGGCAAGCGGGGGCCAGGCGCCGCTGCGGCGCTTCCCGGCTGAGCTGCCGCGGGAGATCACCGCCTTTCACCAGGGGCCCGCCGAGAAGGCCGCGGCGGTGCTGACCTGGCCGCTTTACGTCGCCGATCCGGAGCGGAGGAAGGAAGAGCATGCGCTCTCGCTGCTGGCCGCTATCTTCAAGGCCCGGCTGTTCCACGAAACGCGCGTCAGGCTGGGCAAGGTCTATGAAGTGGACGTCGTCAATCCGATGCCCGATTATGGCGACCAGGGGTCGATGGCGGCCCAGATCCAGGCGACGCCCGCCGACCTCGATGCGCTGATCGGTGTCGCTCGGCAAATCGCGACCGACCTCGCCTCGGGCGCGATCCGGCAGGATGAGCTCGATCGGGCGCGGCAGCTGCTGGTCGCCGAGAGGGTGCCGGCGCAGTCGCGCAACACGGCCTGGGCGGGAGTTTTGTCCGAAAGGCGCGACAATCCGCGCGCGCTCGACGATCTCCTCCTTTACCCCGCGCAAATGGCCGCCCTCACGCTGGACGACGTGCGCGCGGCGGCCGCTTCCTGGCTGAAGCGCGAGCCGCTGGTGGTCC
This sequence comes from Alphaproteobacteria bacterium, assembly GCA_028293025.1. Taxonomy (GTDB): domain Bacteria; phylum Pseudomonadota; class Alphaproteobacteria; order Sphingomonadales; family Sphingomonadaceae; genus Allosphingosinicella. Next base: position 1,697 of record JAQGLF010000284.1, on the reverse strand, counting down.
GCTCCCTGCCGCAGCTGGCGGCACCTTCCGTGGCACGCCGGACAGGGACTTCCGGGACCGCCATGGCTGGGCCCGGGCACTGAGCGCGCTTGCCCGGGCGGTCCGAAGCCGTCACCATCCGGATGAACGAGGCGGGAAGGGCAAAAGCATATGGATCAGCCGCTGGACATCTTCCGGTCGTCGACATCGGGCTGGCTCAGAGGATCGCTCGCGGGCTGGGCGACCCTGCTCCTCTGCCTGGCCGGCATCGGCCTGCTGATCGTGCTGGCCAAGTGGATCGAGAATGTCTCGACCACCTACGAGCTGACCCAGGATCGGCTGATCATTCGCAGCGGCATCTTCTCGAAGAGCATCGACGAGATCGAGCTCTACCGGGTGAAGGATATCAAGATGACCTACAGCCTGATCGCCGGCTGGGCGGGGATCGGGACCATCACCCTCGTCTCCAGCGACGAGACGACGCGCGGGGCGCCGCTCGTCATCCGCGACGTCGCCGATGCGCAGCGCCGCCGCGAGACGCTCCGCGACCTCGTCGACAAGGCCCGCCAGCGCCGCCGCGTCCGCGAGATCGACATGGTGCCGGAGGCTCTATAGCTCCTCCCCGGAACGGGGAGGAATCAGGTTACGGCTTCTTCGCGACTCCGACGAGCGCGGGCCTGAGCAGGCGGTCCTTGAGCATATAGCCGGCCTGCATCTCCTGGACGATCGAGCCGGGCTCGGCCTCCGCGCTCGGGATCTCGACCATCGCCTGGTGGCGATGGGGGTCGAGGGGCTGGCCGACCGCGTCGATGCGGGTGATGCCGTTGCGTTGGAAGACCGAATCGAGCTCGCGCGAAGTCGCCTCGATGCCGGTGATCAGCGCCTTCAGCCGTTCGTCCTGCCGGACCTCGTCGGGCACCGCCGCCAGCGCGCGGTCGAGATTGTCCTTCACCGACAGCATGTCGCGGGCAAAGCCGGCGGCGGCATAGGTCGCCGCATTCTGCTTCTCCTGCTCGAGGCGGCGGCGGACGTTCTGCGTCTCCGCCTGCGCGTAGAGGACGTGCTGGCGCACCTCCTCCAGCTCCTTCACCAGATCGGCGAAATCCTGCTCGGGGGCGCCCTCTTCGGTCGCCGCGCCGTCGGTCGTCTCGGCCTGTTCCTGCAGCTCTTCCTGTTCGTTCATGCCATCAATCTCGATAAAGCCTGTGCCGTAAAATCCACCATGGGGACGACCCGCGCGTAGTTCAACCGAGTCGGGCCGATCACGCCGACGACGCCGACGACCTTGCCTTCGCGGCCGTGATAGGGGGCCGCGATCACCGACGAGCCGGAAAGCGCGAACAATTTATTCTCCGATCCGATGAAGATCTTCATCCCCTGCCCGGCCCGGGCGCTGTCGAGCAGGCGGACGATCTCCTCCTTGTCCTCGAGCTCGTCGAGGAGCTGGCGGACCCGGTCGAGATCGGCGGCATTGCCCTGGTCGAGCAGATTGGCCTGGCCGCGCACGATCAGCACCGGCCGCGCCGCGCCGTCCTCCGACCAGAAAGCGAGGCCGCGGTCGATCAGCTCCTGCGCGCTTGCGTCGAGGGCCGCCTTGCCGTCCTTGATCTCGCGGGCCAAGCGGGCGCGCGCTTCCTGGAGGGTGAGGCCGGAAAGGCGCGCGCTGACATAATTGCCGATCTCGGCAAGCGCCGAGGCGGTCATCCCGGCGGGAAGGT
>JAQGLF010000247.1 GCA_028293025.1 Alphaproteobacteria bacterium | reverse complement strand
GAGGTGCGCCGGGCAGGAGCGCGGCGCGCCTCTCCGGACGACCGCGAAGCGGCGGGCGCATTTTGGCCGGTGGCGCCGCAGCTCGTCGGGCGCGATGTCCTGCATCGCGCCCTCGCTCGCTCCTGGCCACCGGCAAAAATGCGCTCCGTCACGCCGATGCGGGAACCGGCGACAGACCCTCAGGGGCGTGTGGCAGCCGCCAGACGGTTTCGCGATCCTACCGAATCGCGTGGCGGCCCCAGTCGCCCGCGGCGCTCATCCAGACCGAGATCGCGGCGATGGCGGCGGTATCGGCGCGCAGGATGCGGGGGCCGAGCGAGACGGGGCGGGCGTCGGGAAGCGCTCGGATGGCGGCACGCTCCTCGTCGGTGAAGCCGCCTTCGGGGCCGATCAGGATCGCCGCGGGCGCGCGGGCGGCTTCGGCGAGCGGGGCGCCGCCCTGTTCGTCGGCGAAGAGGAGGGCACGGCCGGCGGGCCATGCGCCGAGAACGGCCTCCAGCTTCTGAGGCTCGGCCAGCTCGGGCAAAGCCGTCCGCTCGCATTGCTCTGCCGCCTCGATCGCATGGGCGCGCAGGCGCTCGGCGTTGACCCGCTCGACGATCGTCCGACGGGTGAGCAAGGGGACGAGCCGCGAGATGCCAAGCTCGGTCGCCTTCTCCACCAGCCAGTCGATCCGCCCGCGTTTGATCGGCGCGAACAGGAGCCAGAGGTCGGGCACCGTCTCCCGCTCGCGCAACCGGGCGCCGACGGTCAAAGCGACTCTCTTGCGGCCGGCCTCCGTCAGCGCTGCCAGCCATTCGCCGGTGCGGTCGTCGAACAATTTCACCCGGTCGCCCGGGCCCAGCCGCATCACCGCCGCCAGATAATTTGCCTGCGGGGCATCGAGGGTGAGCGCAAGGCCTTCGGATAAAGTGACGTCGACGAACAAACGGGGCGTGCTCGCGGGCGGCCAGGCGGGGGTTGCGACCATAAGGGCTGCGTAAAGCGTCGAGATACGCGACGCTACAGCGCAAACTCCCTCCCCTCGATGGAGAGGGCCTCGCGCTCGACTTCTCACATCGCGTGGGCAATGGTTGCCCGATGTCGACCGACGCCAACATACCGACCCCCTCCGACACCGTGCCCGACAGCGAGCGGCACGGGCTGATCGGCGCGCTGCCGCGGGGGCTGAGGCCTTATGCCTCGCTGATGCGGCTCGACCGGCCGATCGGCGCCTGGCTGCTCTTCTGGCCCGGAGCCTGGGCGGTGGCGCTAGCGGGCTTCGGGCCGCACGGCCTGCGGCTGATCCTGTGGCTGGCGCTGGGCGCCTGGGCGATGCGCGGCGCCGGCTGCGTCTATAACGACATCGTCGACCGCAAGCTCGATGCCCAGGTCGCGCGGACGCGGCTCAGGCCGCTGGCGAGCGGATGGGTGTCGCTGGCGGGGGCATGGGCCTTGCTGGTCCTGCTCTGCCTCATCGGCCTCGTCGTCCTGCTGCAGCTGAACCGCATTGCGCAGATCCTTGCTTTGGCGAGCCTCGCGCCGGTCGCCGCCTATCCGTTCATGAAGCGGATCGTCTGGTGGCCGCAGGCCTGGCTCGGCATCGTCTTTTCCTGGGCGGCGCTGGTCGGCTGGCCGGCGGTGACCGGCACGCTGGATGCGACCGGCCTGCTGCTCTACGCCGGCGCGATCTGCTGGGTGATCGGCTACGACACGATCTACGCTCTCCAGGACAAGGAGGACGATGCCCTGGTCGGGGTGAAATCCTCGGCGCTGGCGCTCGGCCGCCATGCCCGGACCGGCGTGGCTTTCTTCTACCTCGCGGCCATGGTCCTCTGGGCCGCGGCGTTGTGGCGGGTGCGGCCTGACGGCCTGTCGCTGATCGCGCTGGCGCCGATGGCGGTGCATCTCTTCTGGCAAGCCGCCGCGCTGAAGCCGGAGGACGGCGCCGATGCGCTGGAGAAGTTCCGCTCCAATCGCTTTGCGGGCCTGCTGATGTTCCTGGCCTGTTTGGTGGTGGGGACGACCTACTAGATGGCCCGTCATCCCGGCGAAGGCCGGGATCTCGACGCGAGATGCAGAAGCCCCTGCCTGGATCCCGGCCTCCGCCGGGATGACGAAGGACCTGCGGCGCACCTCCCGCTTTCCTTTTCGCCAAGCCCTGCTTAAGCGGCCGCATGCTGAATGTTTCCGAAGCCGAGGCGCGCGTCGCCGCTTTGATCGACCGCGCGCGCCGCGCCGGCGCCGACGCCGCCGACGCGCTCTATTTCGGCGACGCCTCCAGCGGCGTGCAGGTGCGCCTCGGCGAATTGGAGGACGTCTCCCGCTCGGAGGGCGAGGAGATCGGCCTTCGCCTCTTCGTCGGCCGCCGCTCGGCGAGCGTGTCTTCGTCCGATCTTTCCGAAGAGGCGCTGAGCGCCCTGGTCGAGCGCGCCGCGGCGATGGCGCGCGAGGCGCCGGAAGACCCCTATGCCGGCCTCGCCCCCGAAGCGCTGCTGATGAAGAGCGGCGGACCCGAGGTCGACGGCGACGACGGCCGCGAGCTGCCGGCGGCGGAGCTCAAGGCGCGGGCGCTGGCGATGGAGGAGGCGGCGCGGGCGGTCGCCGGAATCACCAACAGCGAAGGCGCCGGGATGAGCGCCGGCCGCACCGTGATCGCGCTCGCCACCAGCGCCGGCTTCTGCCGCGGCTACACGACCAGCGGCTATAGCGGCTCGGCCAGCGTCATCGCCGGCAGCGGCAGCCTGATGCAGCGCGATTACGCCCATCACAGCGCCCGCCATTACCAGGATCTCGACGCGCCGGAGGCGATCGGGCGCGAGGCCGGCGAACGGGCGGTGGCGCGGCTCGATCCCGCGAAGCTGGCGAGCGGCGCGATGCCGGTCGTGTTCGATCCGCGCGTCGGCGCCAGCCTGATCGGCCATCTCCTCGGCGCGATCACCGGCCCCGCCATCACCCGGCGGACCAGCTTCCTGCTCGACCAGGAAGGCAAGCCCATTTTCGCCGCCGGCATCACCATCCGCGACGACCCGCACCGGCCCCGCGGCCTCCGCTCCAAGCCGTTCGACGGCGAGGGGCTGCCGACGCGGCCGAGCGACCTCGTCGCCGGCGGCATGCTGACCGGCTGGCTGCTCGACAGCGCGTCGGCGCGGCAGCTGGGGCGTCAGCCCACCGGCCATGCCTCGCGCGGCACCGGCGGCGGGCCCGGGGCCGGCGCGACCAACGTCCATCTCGAGCCCGGCGCCGTGTCGAAGGAGCAGCTGATCGCGGATATCGGCCGGGGCCTCTACGTCACCGAGCTGATCGGCCAGGGCGTCAATCCGGTGACCGGCGATTACAGCCGCGGCGCCTCCGGCTTCATCATCGAGAATGGCGCGATCGGACCGGCGGTGGCGGAGATCACCGTCGCCGGCAATTTGCTCGACATGTTCCGCAACCTCGCCGCCGCCGACGATCTCGAATTTCGCCGCTCGGTCAACGTGCCGACGCTGCGGGTGGAGGGGATGATTGTCGCCGGTGCTTGACGACGTCTCGCGCATCGCCCGCGAGGCCGGGCGCATCGCCGCCGGCCGCTGCGGCACCGCCTTCGACCGCTGGGAAAAGACGCCCGGCAATCCGGTCTGCGCCGTCGACCTCGAAGTCGATGCCTTCCTGCGCGAGCGGCTGTCCGCCCTGGACCCCGAGGCGGGCTGGCTGTCGGAGGAAACGCTCGACGCTTCCGACCGGATCGAGCGGCCGCGCCTCTGGGTGGTCGACCCGATCGACGGCACCCGCGACTTCCTTCGCGGGCGGAGCGGCTGGGCGGTGTCCGTCGCTCTGGTCGAGGAAAGGGTGCCGGTGCTCGGCGTGCTCGATGCGCCGGCGCGCGGCGAGCATTGGACGGCGGCGGCGGGCAAGGGCGCCTGGCGCAACGGCGCGCGGCTGCGCGCGAGCGATCGCACCGCGCTCGCCGGCGCCCGGGTTCCTGCGGACCAGCTGCGCGCGGTCGATGCCGATCTCGTCGCCGTGCCGAAGCCCAATTCGATCGCCCTCCGCATCGCTCTGGTCGCGGCGGGCGAAGCGGATCTGGTGGCGACGCTCAGATGGGGCTTCGAATGGGATATCGCCGCCGCCGCCTTGATCGCCGCCGAGGCGGGGGCGATCGTCTCCGGCGCGCTCGGCCAGCCGCT
>JAQGLF010000221.1 GCA_028293025.1 Alphaproteobacteria bacterium | reverse complement strand
AACGCCGAACTGGAGGACAAGGCGCAGCTGCTCTCCGAGCAGAACAAGCAGGTGGAGGCGAAGAACCGCGAGGTCGAACAGGCCAAGCTGGCGCTCGAAGAGAAGGCCGAGCAGTTGGCGCTGACCTCGAAATACAAGTCCGAATTCCTCGCCAACATGTCGCACGAGCTGCGGACGCCGCTCAACTCGCTGCTGATCCTCTCCAAGCTCCTCGCCGACAATCCGCAGGGCAATCTCAACGAGAAGCAGACCGAATTCGCCCGCACCATCCACTCGGCCGGCTCGGACCTGCTGAGCCTGATCAACGACATTCTCGATCTTTCGAAGATCGAATCGGGCACGGTGTCGATCGAGGTCGGCGAGATGCCGATGAGCAGCCTCAAGCAGCATATGGAGCGGACCTTCCGCCAGCTCGCCGCCGACAAGAATCTCGACTTCAACGTCGAGTTCGACGAGAGCCTGCCGGCCACCATCCGCACCGACGAGAAGCGGCTGCAGCAGATCGTCCTCAACCTCCTCTCCAACGCCTTCAAGTTCACTTCGCACGGCAACGTCACCCTCGCCGTGCGCAGCGCCGAGAAGGGCTGGAGCCCCAGCCACCCGGTGCTCCGCTCCGCCGAGATGGCGATCGAGATCTCCGTCACCGACACCGGCATCGGCATCCCCGAGGACAAGCAGAAGCTCATCTTCGAGGCCTTCCAGCAGGCCGACGGCACGACCAGCCGCAAATATGGCGGCACCGGCCTCGGCCTCTCGATCAGCCGCGAGATCGCGCGGCTGCTCGGCGGCGAGCTGCAGGTGCGCTCGAAGCCGGGCGAAGGCTCGACCTTTACTTTGTTCGTGCCGCTCCAGGCGCTGGCGCCGGCCACGTCGGCGGGCAGCGTGACAGCCCGCTACGACAATACCGGCGCGACGGTGCCGACGGCGCTGCCGACCGGCTTCGAGGTCAGCGACGACCGCGACAGCCTCGACGAGGACCCGTTCGTGCTGATCGTCGAGGACGACCCGACCTTCGCCGCGATCCTGCTCGATCTCGCCCGCGAGGCGGGGCTGAAGGGCGTGGTTTCGACCGCCGGCGCGGGCACGCTCGCCATGGCCCGCAAGCTCCAGCCGGACGCGATCACGCTCGATCTCGGCCTTTCGGATATCGACGGCTTCGTGCTGCTCGATCTCCTGAAGCACGATCCGCAGACCAGCCATGTGCCGATCCACGTCATCTCGGGGGCCGACAAGCTCTCCTCGGTGATCGGGATGGGCGCCTTCGGAATCACCGAGAAGCCGGCCGCGCAGGAGGCTTTGGGCCAGGTCTTCCACGATCTCGAAAAGCATATCCGCGCCGCCGGACCGCTGATCGCGATCGTGCCCGAGGAGGCGGAGGCCGCGGCGCCGGTGCCGGCCGCCCGCGCCGTCCCGGAGCTCGCCGGCGCCAAGATCCTGATCGTCGACGACGACATCCGCAACATCTACTCGCTGACCAGCGTGCTCGAGACCTACGACGTCGAAGTGCTCCACGCCGAGCGCGGCAAGGACGGCATCTTAATCCTCGAGCAGACGCCCGGCATCGACATCGCCCTGATCGACATCATGATGCCGGAAATGGACGGCTATGAGACGATGCAGCAGATCAGGAGCCTGCCGGATCTGGCCGAGGTGCCGCTGATCGCGGTCACCGCCAAGGCGATGAAGGGCGACCGGCAGAAGTGCCTCGACGCCGGCGCTTCCGATTACATCGCCAAGCCGGTCGACATCGACCTGCTGCTCGCTCTGCTGCGGGTGTGGATCGCGCGGGCGCGCGAGGGCGCGCAGCCGAGGCCGGTGCGCCGTCGGAAAGCCTCCCGCAACACCCAGACGGCCGAGGCGGCTGAATAAGGGTGAGCGCGCGCAAGCCCAGCTCCGGCCCGCAAGAGGCTTGCCCCGCCGACACGGCGCGGGAGGAGGCCGGGCGGCCGCGCGTGCTCGTCGTCGACGACGACGCGCGCAACCTCCTCGCCATCCGCACCGTGCTCGAGGATGTCGGCGAGGTGGTCGAGGCGCGCTCGGGCGAGGAGGCGCTCCGCCACCTCCTGAAGGAGGAGGAGTTCGCCGTCATCCTGCTCGACGTCTACATGCCCGGCATGGACGGCTACGAGACCGCCCAGATCATCCGCAACCGCGAGCAGACCAAGCGCATCCCGATCGTCTTCCTGTCGGCGGTCAACAAGGAGACCGAGCACCTCATCCGCGGCTATTCGATGGGCGCCGTCGATTATGTGTTCAAGCCGGTCGAGCCCGTCGTCCTGCGCTCCAAGGTGGCGGTGTTCGTCGATCTGTTCGCGATGCGCCGCGAGATCCAGCGCAAGGCGCGCCAGGAGCAGGCTTTGCTCGACGCCAATCTGCGCGCCAATGCCGAGCGCCTCCGGGTCGAGCAGGAATTGCGCCTCGCCGAGCAGCGCCAGGGCGCGATCATCCAGTCGCTTCCCATCGTCCTCTATCTCGAGGCGCTCGACGCCGAGCCGCGCGCGCCCAAATTCGTCAGCGGCAATTTCTCGGCCCTCACCGGCTATCGTTTCGAAGAGATCCAGGCCGCGCCGAACCTCTGGATCGAGCGGCTCCACCCCGAGGACAAAGACAGGGTGACGGCAGCGCTCGCCGGCCGGCCGCAGGGCCGCTCGCTGGCCGTCGAATATCGCTGGCAATGCGCCGACGGCCAATACCGCCATTTCCTCGACCAGGCGGTGCTGCTGAGGGACGGCGACGGCCGGCCGATCGAATATGCCGGCACCTTGCTCGACGTCACCGATCGCAAGGAGCTGGAGAGCCAGCTCGTCCAGGCCCGCAAGATGGACGCGATCGGCAAGCTGACCGGCGGCATCGCCCATGATTTCAACAATCTGCTCGCCGCCGTGCTCGGCGGCCTCGGCCTGATCGAGCGGCGGCTGCCGCTGGGCGAGGAGCAATTGAAGATCCTCGCCATGACCCGCCGCGCCGCCGAGCAGGGCTCGGACCTGGTTGGACGCCTCCTCGCCTTTGCGCGGCGGCAGCAGCTCCAGCCGGCCTGCATCGAGATCCACGATCTCGCCGGCACCGTCACCGATCTCCTCGCCCACACATTGGGCGGGCTGGTCGAGCTCGACTGGCGCATCGCCGAGGATCTCTGGTGCGCCTTCGCCGACCAGGCGCAGCTCGAGCTCGCCTTGATGAACCTCATCATCAACGCCCGCGACGCCATGCCGGACGGCGGCACCATCGCGATCAGCGCCGAGAACCGGGCCGCCGCGGCCGGCCAGGTCCAGGGCGTCGCCGCCGGCGATTATGTCGTGCTCGCCATCGCCGACACCGGCTGCGGCATCTCGCCTGAATTGATCGAGCAGGTGATGGAGCCCTTCTTCACCACCAAGGATGTCGGCAAGGGCACCGGGCTCGGCCTGTCGATGGTCTACGGCTTCGCCAAGCAATCGGGCGGCGCCTTCCACATTTCGAGCCGGGTCGGCGAGGGCACGCGCGCCGAGATCTGGCTGCCGCGAGGGGCGGAGGAACGCGTGCGGCGCACGGGCGAGGGCGCCGAAGCGCAGGCGCAGGTGCCGGTGCCGCGGCTCAGCATCCTCCTCGTCGACGATCATGAGGGCGTGCGCGAGACCACCGCCGCCCTGCTCGGCGACCTCGGCCATGACGTCGTCCAGGCGGCCGACGGCGGCGAAGTGCTCGCGATCCTGGGCAAGAAGGGAAGCGGCGCGGGCTTCGACCTCCTGATCAGCGATTATGCGATGCCGCATTTATCCGGCGCCGAGGTCATCCGCCAGGCCCGGGAAATGCGGCCCGGCCTGCCGGCGATCATCATCACCGGCTATGCCGACGCCCAGTCCATCTCGCGCCGCCCGGAGGGCGTCCAGATCCTCGCCAAGCCCTTCACCCCCGAGCAATTGAGCGCGGCCATCGCCTCGGCCGTCGCCGACGCACAGGCGGAAGGTGCGGGGACCCGGACCCGGGCCGCCGCGATCGTCCAGGCGGCGGAATAGGGGTCAGGACGCTTCGGGCCGCCGGCTAGAGCAATGGGCGATTAGCTCGAATCGCCCATTGCTCTATAAACTCTTGTTGCCGCATTGCTTTTTGCGAAAAGCCGGTTCCCACCTTTTCGCGCAATGCTCTAACGCCGCAATTCCTCTTTCCCCGCGAACAAAGCGTCGAGGCGCTGCTTCGCCGTCTGGAACTCGGTCTCGAAGGTGCCGCGGCGGGAGAGGGCGATCTCCTTTGCCATCGCTTCCTTCACCCGGGTGATCGCATCCTCGTCGAAGATCCCGACCCGGCGCAGCTCGGTGCACATCTGGATCACCGCGGCGGCCGTCGCCAGGGCGCGCAGCCCGATGAAATCCATCGCGTCGTGGAGACGTCTGTCTTCCCGCTGGTCCATTTTGATGGCTCCGCTGATTTCCGGAAGCAAGATTACGCCAGCGTGGTTGCGGACGCCAGCGGACTCGCTTCAGCCCGAATTGCGCAGGGCGGTCGCGACGGCATTGATCGAGAGCTGGATGCCCTCGCTGATGCGCGGATCCTTCTCGCCGGCGCGGTGGCGCTTGAGGAGCTCGATCTGGAGCAGGTTGAGCGGCTCGATATAGGGAAGGCGGAGACGGATCGAGGCGTCGAGCGACGGCTTCTTCTCCAGCAGCCGCGCCTGGCCGGTGACGGCGAGCAAGGCATCGTGGGTGCGCTGCCAGCCATCTTTGATACGGCCGAAGATGGCGTTTCGAAGGTCCGCGTCGGTCACCAGCTCCGCATAAAGCGCGGCGATGGCCATGTCGGACTTGGCGAGCACCATTTCGAGATTGTCGAGGCTGGTGCGGAAAAAGGGCCAGGCTTCGAGCATCTCCTTCAACATGTCCTGGTCGGCGAAGCCGCCGAGCGCGTGGCCGACGCCGTACCAGCCGGGCAGCATCACCCGCGCCTGGCTCCAGCTGAACACCCAGGGAATCGCGCGCAGATCCTCGATCCGGCCTGAGGCGGTGCGGCTGGCGGGGCGGGAGCCGATCTTGAGATCGGCGATCTCGGCGATCGGCGTCATCTGCCTGAAGAAGGCCGGAAAGCCCTCGGTCTCGTAGACGAGGCCGCGATAGGCGCGGAAGGCGGCGCCGGAAATCTCCGCCATCGCAGTGTAGAAGCGGTCGCGCCGCCGCCGGGAACGCGTCTCGAGGCTGGCGAGGATCGTCGCCGAGGCGATGGCTTCCAGGTTGACCGCGGCAGCCTCGATCGTCCCATATTTGGCGGCGATCACCTCGCCCTGTTCGGTGATGCGGATGCGGCCTTGCACCGTGCCGCTCGGCTGGGCGCGGATCGCGGAGAAGCTCGAGCCGCCGCCGCGGCCGACGGCGCCGCCGCGGCCGTGGAAGAGCTGCATGGGGGTTTCGTGCCGTTCGAAGACCTCTGCGAGGGCGCGGCTCGCCTGGTGCAGGCTCCAGACCGAGGTCAGATAGCCGCCGTCCTTGTTGGAATCGGAATAGCCGATCATCACTTCCTGATAGCCGCGCGCCGCCGTGGTCACGGCGACCTCCGGCAGGGCGAACCATTCGGACATGATTGACGGCGCGCGCTCCAGATCGCCGATCGTCTCGAACAAGGGCACCGCCATGATCGCGGTATGCGGCGGGTCGCCCGGTTGCCACAGGCCCACCTCCTTGAGCAGCACATTGACCTCCAGCAGGTCCGACACGCTCTGCGCCATCGAGATCAGGTAAGTGGTGATGCAGTCCGGTCCGTATCTGGCGTGCGCCGCGGCGGCGGCGCGGACCACTTCCAGCTCCGACCGCGTCTCATCGCTATACGCGGCATAGGGCGTCGCGAGCAGGCGCGGGCTTTCCAGCTCGCGGCGGAGCAGGGCGACGCGGCCCGCCTCGCTCAGCGCCCGATAATCCTCCTCCACGCCCGCCTGCTTGAGCAACTCGGCGACGACGCGCTCGTGCACGGCGGAATTCTGCCGAAGGTCGAGCGTGGCGAGATGGAAGCCGAACGTCTCGACCGAACGGATCAGGCGTCCGAGCCCGCCGCCCCCCGCAAGCAGGCCCTCGCCCTCCGCTCCGAGCGACATAGCGACCGCGCGAAGATCGGCGCGGAGCGCTTGCGGGTCGGGATAAGGCTCCCCCGCCACGCTCGGCCGCCGCGCCGGTTCGCGTCCGGCGAGATGGGCGTAGGTGGCGGCGAGGCGGGCATAGATGCCGGTGAGCGCCTGGCGATAAGGCTCATCGCTTCGCGCCGACGCGGCGTCGCCCGACAGGGTGGCGAGCTCCTCGACTTCCGGGGTGACGGCGGCGAGCTCGGTCGAGATGGAGAGCTCGGCGCCGAGCGCATGCACCTCCTCCAGATAGTGAGAAAGGATCGCTTCCGAGGCGCGGCCAAGCGCCAGGCGCAGCGAGTCCGCGGTGACGAAGGGATTGCCGTCGCGGTCGCCGCCGATCCAGCTGCCCGGGCGCAGGAAGCTTTTCGGCCGCCGCCCGAGCGACCGCTCCCAGCGCGCATAAAGCGCGGGAAGGACCGGCAGGAAGACCTCGCGCAGATAGAAAAGCGCGGTCTCGACCTCGTCGGCGACGTAGAGCCGCTCGCGCCGCAGCGGACGGGTCTGCCAGAGCAAGGCGATCTGGCGGAGGATGGCCTCCTCGACGAGCTCACCGTCGCCCGTTTCGTCCCGCCCCGCGTCGCGCGCCCGCATCAGCTCGGCGATGCGGTTGCGGTGGTCGATCATGCTCTTGCGCCGCACTTCGGTCGGATGGGCGGTGAGGACGGGGACGATCAGCGCACGGTCGAGCAGTTCGGCGACGGCCGCTTCGTCGATCCCCTTCTCGCTCAGCGCGGCGAGGGCTTCGGCGAAGGTGGCGCCCGGTTCCTGCGCGACGCCCTGCCGGTCTTCGGCGAGATTGGCGAGCATCGAGAAGAGCATGAAGCCTCGCACGAAAGCGAGCGTGTCGTCGAGGCTGAGCGCGCCGAGGCCGAGATCGGCGGCATCGACCGGCAGCCCCCGATAGCGGTCGACCGAGCTCTGGCGGATATGCTCGATCCGCGCGAACAAAGCCTCGCCGTCATAGGAACGGATGACGTCGCCGAGCAGCTTGCCGAGATAGCGTATGTCGGGATTCTGGCCGATCGGACCGCCGGAAGCGGGCGGAGAGGGGTGATCGTTCACGCGCTCCGCCTCGCACGCGGCGCCGAAGCCGTCCAGCCCTCGCGCGAACGGCCGCCGGTCGGCGAGCCCGAATCCAGGGTCCCGGCCGCGAGGCTTGCGCGCGAGAAGCATCCGGGGCGGGGGCTGATGGTCACGACCGGAGCATCGTAATCCAGGGTTCGCACGAGCGGTAGGCGGGGCGGATCGCGGCCGCCGGACCCGGAACGGAATGATGCGATCCCGGTTTCACCCCTCGGCCGGGCGCGATGTTGCGTTCGATTTTTCGGGAAGGATTTCTTCGGTTGGCGAGTAGAGCGACGAAGGCGGCGACGGGAGTGGCCGGGCTGGACGATGTGCTGGTCGGGGGCCTCAGGCGCGGCCGGGTTTTCCTCCTCGAGGGCAGCCCGGGAACCGGCAAGACCACGATCGCCGCCCAGTTCCTGATCGAGGGCGCCGCCCAGGGCGAGCGCGGGCTCTACATCACCTTGTCGGAGACCGAGGCCGAGCTGCGGGAGACGGCGACGTCGCACGGCTGGGATTTCACCGACGAGATCGAGATCTTCGAGCTGGCGCCGCCGGAAAGCCTGCTCGACGACCACCAGCAGCAAAGCCTGCTTTATTCGTCGGACCTCGAGCTCGGCGAGACCACCAGGCGGATTTTCGAAACGGTCGAGCGGGTGCGGCCGGCGCGGATCGTGCTCGACAGCCTGTCTGAAATTCGTCTCCTCGCCCAGAGCTCGCTCCGCTACCGGCGCCAGATCCTCGCGCTGAAGCATTATTTCTCGCATCTCGACGCCACCGTCGTGATGCTCGACGACCTCACGACCGAAGCGCTCGACAAGACCGTCCACAGCGTCGCCCACGGCGTCGTCAGGCTCGAGGAGCTGGCGCCGGATTATGGCGCGGAGCGGCGCCGCCTGCGGGTGATCAAATATCGCGGCCAGCGTTTCCGCGGCGGCTATCACGATTTCGTGATCGACACTGGCGGCGTCAGGGTCTTCCCCCGCCTGGTCTCCGCCGAGCACAAGGCCGAGTTCGAGCGCGATGCGGTCAAGAGCCAATCGCCAGAGCTCGACGCTTTGCTGGGCGGCGGCATCGAGCGCGGCTCCAGCACCTTGATCCTCGGGCCGGCGGGGACGGGCAAGTCGCTGCTGACCCTGAGCTTCGCGGTGGCCGCGGTCCAGCGGGGCGAGCGGGCGGCCTTGTTCATTTTCGATGAGGAGCTCGGCCTGCTGTTCGAGCGGGCCAAGGGCCTCGGTTTCGATCTCCAGGCGATGGTCGACACGGGCCGCCTCGTCGTCGACCAGGTCGATGCGGCGGAGCTCGCGCCCGGCGAGTTCGCGCACCGTGTCCGCCTGGCGGTGGAAAAGGGCGGCGCCCGCACCGTCGTCATCGACAGCCTGAACGGCTATCAGGCGGCGATGCCGGAGGAGCAGCAGCTGATCCTCCACATGCACGAGCTGCTCCAGTTCCTGAACCGCCAGGGCACCAGCACCTTCCTGACCGTCGCGCAGCACGGCCTGGTCGGCGACATGAAGGCGCCGGTCGACGTCACCTATCTCGCCGACACCGTCATCCTGCTGCGTTATTTCGAGGCGGCGGGGCGGGTGCGCCGCGCCATTTCCGTGATCAAGAAGCGCACCAGCGCCCATGAGGACACGATCCGTGAATATCGGATCGGCGCGAGCGGCATCAGTCTCGGCGCGCCGCTCCAGAATTTCCAGGGCGTGCTGCGCGGCGTGCCGCAGCTGATCGGCGAGGGATCGCTGCTGAGTGAGGATGCGTGAACGGCGACCGCTCCGAACGCGCCCTGATCCTGGCGCCGATCGGCCGCGACGCCGCCGTCGCCGCGTCGATGCTGGTCGAAGCGAGCATCGACGCCTCGATCTGCTGCGACCTCGCGTCGCTGGTCGCCGAGCTCGGCATCGGCGCCGGTTTCGTGCTCGTCACCGAAGAGGCTTTGCTGGGCACCGACCTTCGCGCCGTCAGCGGCTGGATCGAGGCGCAGCCGGATTGGTCGGACCTGCCCTTCGTCCTCCTCACCCGCCGGGGCGGCGGCCTCGAGCGCAATCCGGCCGCCGGGCGCTTCCTCGACCTGCTCGGCAACGTCACCTTCCTTGAGCGGCCGTTCCACCCGACCACCCTCGTCAGCGTCGCCCGCTCGGCGCTGCGCGGCCGCAGGCGCCAATATGATGCGCGGGCCCGCCTCGAATCGCTGGCGCTGAACCAGCGGGAGCTGAGGGAGGCCAACGAGACGCTGGAGGCGCGAGTCGACCAGCGCACGCGCGAGCATGAAGCCGCGCTGGCTCAGCTGCACGAGGCCCAGAAGCTCGAGACCCTGGGCCAGCTGACCGGCGGCGTCGCCCACGATTTCAACAATCTGCTGACGCCGATCATCGGCAGCCTCGACCTGCTGCGCCGCCGCATTCCGCCGGACGACAAGGCGCACCGCCAGATCGAAATCGCGCTCCAGGCCGCGAGCCGGGCGGCGACCCTGGTCCAGCGCCTGCTCGCTTTCGCGCGGCGGCAGGATCTGCAGCCGAGGTCGATCGACATCGTCTCGCTGCTGCTCGGCATGCAGGATCTGATGCGCAAGTCGGTCGGACCGATGGTCGAGCTCGATATCGACTGCCCAGAAGCGCTGCCGCCGGCGCGGATCGATCCCAACCAGCTCGAGCTCGCCATCCTCAACCTCGCGCTCAACGCCCGCGACGCCATGGCCGGCGGCGGCAAGCTCGACATCTCGGTGCGGGCCGAACGGGTCGGCGCCGGTCGCCGGCTGAAGGCGGGCGATTATCTGTGCGTGACGATCCGCGACACCGGCGTCGGCATGGACGCGGCGACCCTGGCCCATGCGGTCGAGCCCTTCTTTTCGACCAAGGGCGTCGGCCGCGGCACCGGCCTCGGCCTGTCCATGGTCCATGGCCTCGCCGCGCAGCTGGGGGGACGGCTGGACCTCAAGAGCGAACCCGGCGCCGGGACGATCGCCGAGATGTGGCTGCCCGTCGCCGCCGAGCCCGCGGAATCCGAGGATGCCGAACATGGCACCGTCGTCGCCCCGCCCCGGCCGGCGACGATCCTCCTCGTCGACGACGAGGATATCGTCCGCCGCGCCACCGCCGAGATGCTGGTCGACATCGGCTATAGCGTCGCCCAGGCCTCGGCGGGCGCCGAGGCGCTGCGGCTGCTGCGCGAGGGCGGCCATTTCGACCTGATCGTCAGCGACTATCTGATGCCGGGGATGAACGGCGTCGAGCTGATCCGCCATGCGCGAGAGCTGGCGCCGGCGCTGCCCGCTTTGCTGATCAGCGGCTATTCGCGGATCGCCGAAGGGCCCGGATCCGAGCTGCCACGCCTCGCCAAGCCCTTCCGCCAGGCCGAGCTCGCGGCCAGCATCGCCCAGCTTCTGGCGGGCCCTTCGGCATCGACGATCGCCTTCCCCGCCGACCGCATCCGCCGCAAGACCTGAGGCGGCCGCCCCGGCCGCGGCGCGGATTTACGCGTCTTTTACGGAATCCGCCCCGGCTTCACATGGCAATCTAACGCGCCCCCGGCCCACATGAGGCCGCAATGCGGTCGGGAGCCGTGTCCGGACCAGGACGACGCGGCTCCCCCGCCGGCTCCTTCGCCCGCGGGTGATCCGAATGATGACGAGATTCTCCGGCTTCGTGCTGCTCGGGCTTTGCGGCCCCATCTTGTCGCGGCTGCATCAATTGGCGTCGGCGCTGCCGCGCCACCAGCCGAGCGCGGCCGAGATGCTGCTGTCGCTAGCGGCCGTCCTCGCCGGTCTCGGCGGTGCAATTCTTCTCGGCGAAGGCGCGGATCTGTTTCGCCCGTATCGACGGGGTCCTGACGCACGGCGCGGCACCCATTCTCCGCGGCAGGCCCCGGGACCCCCGCCGGCGCTCAATCGACAACGCGACCGGATGGGCGCAATATTCGCGCGGTGAGCTCGACGCGAGAAGCCGAAAGGCCGTCCCCGGACGCCCTCCTGCGCGAAGCCGCACGGGAAGGACGCGGCCGCCTCAAGGTCTTCCTCGGCGCCGCGCCGGGGGTCGGCAAGACCTATGAGATGCTCACCGACGGGCTCGCGCGGCGCAAGGCGGGGATCGACGTCGTCATCGGCGCGGTCGAGACCCATGGCCGCGCCGAGACCGAGGCTTTGGTCGACGGCTATGAGATCGTCCCGCGCCGGGAGATCGACCATCAGGGCCGCAAGCTCCCCGAGATGGACATCGACGCGATCCTCGCCCGCCGGCCGCGGCTCGCTCTGGTCGACGAGCTCGCCCACAGCAATGCGCCGGGCAGCCGCCACCCGAAACGCTACCAGGACGTGGAGGAGCTGCTGGCGGCGGGCATCGACGTCTATTCGACGATCAACATCCAGCATCTCGAAAGCCTCAACGACGTCGTCGCCTCCTTCACCAAGGTGCGGGTGCGCGAGACGGTGCCGGACCGGGTGCTCGAAAATGCCGAGATGGAGGTGGTCGACATCCCGCCCGACGAGCTGATCGAGCGGCTGAAGGAAGGCAAGGTCTACGTCCCGCACGAGGCGACGCGGGCGCTCAGCCATTTCTTCTCCAAGTCGAACCTCTCGGCTTTGCGCGAGCTGGCGCTGCGGCGGGCGGCGCAGGCGGTCGACGCGCAGATGCTCGACTATCTGCGCGCCCACGCTTTGGCCGGCACCTGGGCGGGGGGCGAACGGATCGTCGTCGCGGTGAGCGAGCTGCCCGGATCGGAAGGGCTGGTGCGGGCGGCGAAAAGGTTGTCCGACGCGCTCAGGGCGCCCTGGACGGCCCTTTATATCGAGACGCCGCGGGCGGCGCGGTTCGGAGGGGCGGAACGGCAGCAGGTCGCCGCCGTGCTGCAGCTCGCCGCCCAGCTCGGCGCCAATGTCGCTTCGGTGCCGGCGACGCGCGTGATCGACGGCCTTACCGATTACGCGCGGGAGGCGCGGGCGACGCAGCTGGTGGTCGGAAAATCGACCCGATCGCGCTGGTTCGAGCTGCGCCACGGCTCAGTGGTCGACCGGCTGGTGCGCGGGACGCCTGGGGTGGCGGTGCACGTCCTGCCGCTGGCCGAGAGCACGGAAAAGCCGCGGTTGAAGCCGAGTGCTTCGGCGGGTTCCGGCGCCTGGGGCAGGCCGCTCGGCTATCTGTTCTCGCTGCTGATGGTGGCGGGGGTGACCGGCCTCGGCATCAGCATCTACGCGCTCGAGAACCTCACCAACCTCGCTTTGCTCTATCTGATTCCGGTGATGGCGGCGGCGACCCTCTACGGCCTGCGCACCGGCATCGCCACCGGGCTGCTTTCCGCGCTCGCCTATAATTTCTTCTTCCTGCCGCCGCTCCACACCTTCACGATCAGCGATCCTTCCAACATCGTCACCGCTTTGATGCTGCTCGCCGTGGCGGTGGTGACGAGCCAGCTCGCCGCCCGCGTCCGCCTCCAGGCCGACCTCGCCCAGCGCAGCGCCGGCCAGAATGCGGCGCTCGCCGGCTTCGCCCGCCAGCTCACCGGGCTGATCGACGCCGAGGAGCTCGGCCGGACCCTGTGCGGCGAGGCCGGGCGCCTGCTCGACGTCGAGGCCGTCTTCCTGCTTCCGGGCGAGCAGGGGCTGGCATTGGCCGCCGCAGTGCCGCCGGAGAACAAGCTCGACGCGATCGACATGGCGGCGGCCGGCTGGGCCTTCGACCATTGCCAGCCGGCGGGGCGGGGCTCGGAGACGCTGACCGCATCCGACTGGCTGTTCCAGCCTTTGGTGGTCGGCAAAAGGGCGCTCGCCATCTTCGGCATCGCCCGCGAGCTCGACGACCCCATCCGCTCCGACCAATTGCCGTTGCTGCTGAGCCTGCTCGACCAGGCCGCGCTCGCGCTCGAGCGGATTGCGCTCGAGGCGGAGATGGCGAAAGTGTCGCAACTCAAGGAGCGCGACCGGCTGCGCGCCGCTCTCCTCTCCTCGGTCAGCCACGATCTGAGGACGCCGCTGACGACGATCCTCGGCTCGGTCGCCGAGCTGCGCCGCGCCGGCGCCGCCGACGAGGCCTTGGTCGCGTCGATCGAGACCGAGGCGCAGCGGCTCAACCGCTTCGTCGCCAATCTGCTCGACATGGCGCGGGTGGAGGCGGGGGCGTTGAAGCTGGCGCTGGAGCCGGTCGACCTCACCGACGCGGCGACCACCGCCGTCCACGATCTGAAGCAGGCGCTTGCCGGCCACCCGATCCGCCTCGAAGTCTCGCCCGATCTGCCCCTGGTCCGGCTGGACCCACAGCTCTTCCACCATATCCTGATCAACCTGCTCGACAATGCCGGCAAATATGCCGAGCCCGACAGCCCGATCACGATCGCGGCCCAGCGCCGGCCCGACGGGCTCACCTTGTCGGTGCTCGACGAAGGACCGGGCCTGCCGCCGGGAGAGGAGATGCGCGTCTTCGAGACCTTCACCCGGCTGGAAGGCTCGGACCGCAAGGGCGGGACCGGCCTCGGCCTCGCCATCGTCAAGGGCTTCGCCGAGGCGATGGGCCTCGCCGTCGCCGCCGCCACCCGCGACGCGCCGCGGGGCGCCTGCTTCTCGCTCCTCTTCCCGGAGCGACTGCTCGTCCGCGGCAACGAAGCGGCGTGAATCCGCTCGCCCATAAAGTGCTCGTCGCCGATGACGAGGGGCCGATCCGCCGCCTGATCCGGATCGCGCTGGAACGTGGCGGCTACCGCGTCGTCGAGGCCGCGACCGCGCGGGAGGCGCTCAATGCGATCGCCATCGACCGGCCCGACCTGGTGCTGCTCGATCTCGGCCTGCCCGACCGTGACGGGCTGGAGATCATCCCGCAACTGAAGAAAGCCGGCGCCGCGGTAATCGTCGTCTCCGCCCGCGAAACCACCGAGCCGAAGGTCGCCGCCCTCGATCTCGGCGCCGACGACTACGTCACCAAGCCCTTCGATACCGAGGAGGTGCTCGCCCGGATCCGGGCCGCGCTACGGCGCCGGCTGTCCGAGGAGACGCCGTCGCCGGTGGTCGAGGTCGGCGACGTGGTCATCGACCTCGGGCTCCGCCAGGTCCGCCGCGCCGGCGAGGAGGTGCATCTGACGCCGCGCGAATATGCGTTCGTCGCCGAGCTTGCCAGGCATCCCGGCCGGGTCCTCACCCACGCCCATCTGCTGCGCGCAGTCTGGGGCCTCGGTCACGAAAGCGACGTCGAATATCTCCGTGTCGCCGCCCGCGCGGTGCGCCGGAAGCTGGAGGTCGATCCGTCGGCCCCGGTGCTGATCCGGAATGAGCCCGGCGTCGGTTACCGGCTGATGGCGGGATAGCGACGCCGGTTCACAGGTTCCGATGTGCTCCCCGGCGAGGTCCTAGAAATCAGCCTTTCCGAATCGGCCCAGGCCCTGGTTGCTTCCCGGCGGATCGAGGACCGTCAGGTCGAGCTGCACCGGCTCGCCGATCCAATGGGCCAGAATCGTGTGGTCGGCCATGTCGTCGGCGGTGAGCGGATGGACGAGCGCCCGCAATCCCGACGTTTCGATAGCCGAGACGATTGCGGCGAGCGCTCGCTCCGGAAATGGTTTTCGTATTGCGGGATCGGGTGCGGTCCCGCCTTCTCTTCGGTCATCCGCCCGACGAACAGAATCGAGGGGTCGCTGCCGGACCGTGCCAGTCGGTCGAAAACGTCGCGCAGCGCCTCGGCGGCGGGACGTTGCGCCGGCGCGTAATAGATATGGGCATGATAGGGTGCGTCTTCGGCCATCGAGTGCATCCGTAGGACAGGCAGCATCCTGGTCTCAATGGTGTTGGGGCGCGGCAGGTTAGATTTCGACCTGGCTACCCAGCGCCACGACCCGGTTCGCCGGCAGCTTGAAGAATTCCATCGCGCTTTCCGCGTTGCGCACCATCCAGGCGAAGAGATGCTCGCGCCAGATCGCCATGCCGGGGCGGCTCGACGGGATCAGGGTCTGGCGGCCGAGGAAGAAGCTGGTCTCCTGCATCCTGAGGCCCGCGCCGCAGCGGTCGGTCGCCAGCAAGGCGGCGGGGATGTCGACCTCCTCCATGAAGCCGTAGCGCAGGATCATGCGGTAGAATTGTTCGCCCAGCGCCTTCGTCTCCGCCCGCCCGGCGGGATCGACATAGGGCACGTCCTCCACCTTGACGGTCAGGATGATGACACGCTCGTGCAGCACCTTGTTGTGCTTGATATTGTGCAGCAGCGCCGGCGGCGCGCCGTCCGGATTGGCGGAGAGGAAGACCGCCGTGCCGGGCACCCTGGTGAGCGAGCGATTGGGCTGCCGGATGAGCATGTCGAGCGGCACCGTGCTTTCGCGCAGCCGCCGTCGCAGCACCTCGCGCCCGGTTGCCCAGGTGGTGAGCAGGGTGAAGGCGATGCCGGCGATCATCAGCGGGAACCAGCCGCCGTCGGGGATCTTGGTCAGGTTGGAGGCGAAATAGGCGCCGTCGATCGCAAGGAAGATACCGATCGCGGCGGCGGCCAGCAGGCGGTTCCACCGCCAGACGCCGAACAGCAGGACGGCGAGCATGCAGGTGGTGATGAACATCGTGCCGGTGACGGCGACGCCGTAGGCGGAGGCAAGCTTGCTCGACTCCCGGAAGCCGAGGACGAGGATCACGACCAGGATCAGCAGCGACCAGTTGACGAACGGAATGAAGATCTGGCCCGCCGCTTTTTCGCTGGTGTGGAGGATCTTGAGGCGGGGGACGAAGCCCAATTGCATCGCCTGCTGCGTCACCGAAAAGGCGCCGGAGATGACCGCCTGGCTGGCGATGATGGTGGCCGCGGTGGCGAGCAGGACGAGCGGCAGCCGCGACCAGGAGGGGGCCATCAGGAAGAAGGGATTGTGGATCGCGCCCGGATGGCCGAGCAGCAAGGCGCCCTGGCCCATATAATTGAGCAACAGGCAGGGGAAGACGAGGTAGAGCCAGGAGATCGAGATCGGCTTTTGCCCGAAATGGCCCATGTCGGCGTAGAGCGCCTCCGCTCCCGTCACCGCCAGCACGACCGAGCCCAGAGCGAGGAAGGCGAGCTTCGGATCCAGCGCGAAGAAGTGCCAGGCCCATCCCGGGTTGACGATGCCGACGATCCGCGGCTGGGCGACGATGTTGACCAGCCCGAGCAGCGCGATCACCGCGAAATAGAGCAGCATCACCGGCCCGAAAATTGCGCCGACCCGGGCGGTGCCGTGCGCCTGGATCAGGAACAGGCCGACGAGGATGAAGATCGACAGCGGCAGGACGAGCGACTGGAAGCTCGGCTGCACCACGTTCAGGCCCTCGACCGCGGAGAGAACCGAGATCGCCGGGGTGATGATCGCGTCGCCGTAGAAGAGCGCCGTCGCCAGCACGCCGAGCAGGACGATCCCCCGCGTCCATTTCTTCCCCGGCAGCTTGCGCGCGAGCAGCGCCAGCAGCGCCAGCGAGCCGCCCTCGCCCTTATTGTCGGCGCGCATGATGATCATGACTTATTTGACGGTCACGATCATCGACAGGCTCCAGAAGAAGAGCGACAGCACGCCGTAGATATGGGCCGCGTCGACCGCCAGCGGATGGGGGCCGACGAAGCTATCCTTCAGCGCGTAGAGCGGTGAGGTGCCGATGTCGCCGAAGACGATGCCGAT
>JAQGLF010000197.1 GCA_028293025.1 Alphaproteobacteria bacterium | reverse complement strand
CGGCCTGCTCTTTCTCGCGGCCGCGCTCGCGATCGTCGCGGCGCCCTTGTCCGCGCAGGTCCGGCCCAAGCCGGGCACCGGCGATCCGCGCATCCAGTCGATCGAATATGTCACCGATCAGGTGTTCCAGCTCCAGGGCACGCCCGGCTATTCGATCACCGTCGAGCTTTCGGCGGACGAGCAGGTCGAGAATGTCGCCATTGGCGACAGCGGCGCCTGGCAGGTGACCTCCAACCACCGCGGCGACCATCTGTTCGTCAAGGCGCTGCAGGGGGGGGTCTCCACCAACATGACGGTCGTGACCAACGTCCGCCTCTACAATTTCGAGCTGGTCCCGCTCTCCGGCGCGACCGGCGACATGGCTTATACGGTGCGCTTCCATTATCCCTCGCCGACCGACGCCGCCGGCGACGGCGCGGAGGACGCGCCTTCGGCCAGTGGCGACGGGCGCTACCGGCTAAGCGGCGACAAGGCGCTGCGGCCGAGCGCGATCAGCGACGACGGTCGCCATACCTATGTCACCTGGCCGCGCGACCGCTCGCTTCCCGCCGTCTACGCGCTGAACGAGGGAGGCGAAGAGACCCTGGTCAACGGCATGATGCGCGACGACATCTTCGTGATCGACAGCGTGTCGCAGAAACTGGTGTTCCGGATCGACAGCCAGATCGCGCGCGCCGAACGGATGAAGCCGCGAAAGGCCAATGATGGCCACCAGTGAGCCCGGCGATCCCCGGCTCGGCAGGGTTCCGGCCGAGAGCGAGGAGGCGAGCGTCCGTCCGGTCGTCGCCCTCCGCCGGGCCGGGCCGTCCGGGCTCGCCCTCGGCCTCACCGCGATCGTCGCCGGCGCGATCCTGTTCGGCGTGCTCGACGCGCAGCGGCGCTCGCTGTCCCAGCCTTCGGTGAGGATGCGGGCCGCGGACGCGGCCCAGACCGCCGCGTCGCCGCCGCCGCCGCTCTACATCCCGCCCCCACCGCCGCCAGTGCAGGTCGTCGCGCCCGTGGTCGAACCGGTGGCGCCGCCGCGTCCGGTTCCGCCGCCGCCTCCGCCGCCGCCGCAGATCGTCTACGTTCCCCAGCCCGCGCCGCAGGTCATCCAGCAGCAGCCCCAGCCGCCGCCGCGCGGCAATACCGGCGGCCCGGCCCTGGTCATCGACACCACGAGCGCGCCCGCATCGGCGCCGGGCACCGGCATTTCGGGCCCGGGCGACGTTCCGGGCAATGTCGCGGGCCTGCTCGGCACCGTTTCCGCGGGCGGGCGAGTGAGGGCCGGCGCCTTCGCCAACCGCAGCGCCACGGTCCAGCAGGGGACCCTGATCCCGGCCGTGCTCGAGACGGCGTTCGATTCCACCCGCCCCGGCCTCGCCCGCGCCATCGTGTCGCGCGACATCAGGGGCTTCGACGGCACCAGGATCCTCATCCCCCGCGGCAGCCGCCTGGTCGGCGAATATCGGACGGACGCCGCCACCGGCCAGAAGCGTGCGATGATCAACTGGAGCCGGCTGATCAGGCCCGACGGCACCACCATCGCGATCGGCTCGCCGGCCGCCGACACGCTCGGCCGCGGCGGCATCCGCGCCCACGTCAACAGCCATTTCTTCGAGCGTTTCGCCGGCGCCCTGCTGCAGACCGCGCTCGACGTCGGCGCCAGCCTCGGCAGCCGCGCCGCGACCGGCAACGTCATCCTCGCTTTGCCCGGCTCCACGACGAGCTTCGCTTCGCCCTTGATCCAGACCAACCGGATCGTGCCGACGCTGACGGTGGCGGCCGGCACCAGCATCAGCGTCTTCGTCGCCCACGACCTCGACTTCAGCGGCGGCGAGAGCCGGAAATGACCGCCGGCGCGGCGGTGCCGTTGCCCGAGGCCGGCGTCTATCTGCGCGCCTATCTGGCGCCCCTCACCGGCATGCTGGCACGGCCCGACGTCACCGACATCTACGTCAATCGCCCGGGCGAGATCTGGGCGGAAACCATTGGCGGCAGCATCGAGCGGCACGAGGCGCCGGGGCTCGACGAGGCGACCCTGGCGCGGCTGGCGCGGCAGATCGCCTCGCTCTCGCACCAGGGCATCAGCCGCGAGCATCCCTTATTGTCGGCGACCCTGCCCGACGGCGCGCGGGTGCAGGTGGTCGCGCCGCCGGCGACGCGCGGGCCGCTCGCCCTCGCCATTCGCAAGCATGTCGCGCCGGACCTGTCGCTCGACGATTATGTCGCATCGGGCGCCTTCGCCGAGACCAAGCGGCGCACCGGCTTCGCGCCGTCGGACGTCGACCGGGAACTGGCCGCGAAGCTCGAGGCGGGCGACGTCACCGGCATGCTGTCTTCCGCCGTGCGGGCGCGCCGGAACATCCTCGTCTCCGGCGGCACCTCGACCGGCAAGACCACCTTCCTAAACGCGCTGATCCGCGAGATCCCGGCCGAGGAGCGGCTGATCCTGATCGAGGACACGCCGGAGCTGGCGGTCGCGCATGAGAACAGCATCGGCCTGCTCGCCGCGCGTAGCGCGCTGGGCGAGGCGCAGGTCACCGCCAACGATCTCGTCGCGGCGTCTTTGCGCATGCGCCCGGACCGGATCATCCTCGGCGAGCTTCGCGGTCCCGAAGCCTATGCCTTCCTGCGCGCCGTCAACACCGGCCATCCGGGATCGATGACGACGGTCCATGCCGACAGCGCCGAGCGGGCGATCGAGCAGATCGTCCTCCTCGTCCTCCAAGCCGGCACGCAGCTGACCCGTGAGGACGTCCATCATTACGTAAGCCGGACGATCGACGTCTTCGTCCAGCTGGGCCGCACCGCCGGCCGGCGTCAGGTCGAGGAAATCGTGCTGAGGCGCTGAGCGCGAAGCGTCGGCGCTTCGGGACCGGATATCGAGGGACCGAACCCCCGTTCAGGAATGGACGAGATTGCGTACCGGCTCGGCGATGCAGAGCCGCGCCTTCTGCTCGAAGGCCTCCGCCAGCGCCCATCGCCGCGCCTTCGCTTCGGGAGTCACCGCACGTGCCGCCGCGCGCTGTTCCTCGACGGCGCGACGAGCCCAATATCGATAATTCGATTCCATGATCCCGCTCCCCGACTCGGATGCGTAACATAGAATTTCCGAATTACGGAATCGTGTCGGCCGCGCTCGAATGCGGTTCGCCGCAGACGGGACTGGACGTCCGCGGCCGGACCGCCGAAAGCGCGTTCGTGTCTCTTTCCCCCGACCGCCGGCAAGTCCTGATCGTCCTCATCCTCGCCGGCCTGTGGCTGGCGATGCTGACGCTCGGCGGCCCGGCATCCGCCGCCGACGCGGCCCTGCTGGGCCTCTTCCACCTGCCGGCGCTGGCGCCCGCCGCGTTGCTCGTGACCCGGCTCGGCGAGGGCTATGTCCTTCTGCCCCTGTCGCTCCTCGCCGCCGTCTGGATCGCCGCCCGGCGCGGGATACGCCCTGCGGGCCTCTACCTCCTCGTCGTCCTCTCCGGGCGATTGCTCGTCGAGCTCGAGAAACATGTTGTCGGCCGCCCCCGCCCCAACCCGGCGGGCCGTCTCGACACGGTCGTGACCATGGCCTTTCCGAGCGGCCACGCCGCCAATTCGATGGTCGCCTGGCTCGGCCTCGCCTTGCTCGCGGCGCCGGCGCGGCTGCGGCCGGCGGCCGTCGCCGCCGCCCTCGCTTTGGCGCTGCTGGTCGGGCTGACGCGCCTCATCCTCGCCGTTCACTGGCCGAGCGACGTGATCGGCGGCTGGGCATTCGGCGCGGCCTGGACCTTGTTGCTGTTGCGCATCGGTGAAGGAACGTCTCCGCCGTTCCGTCATTGATCGCGGCAGAGGAGAGCAAGATGAACGACCGCAACGACCGCGGCTCCGACCGCGCCGAAACCGCCCGCCGGACGGACGATTCAAGCGTCATCGACGCGATGGAGGACGCCCCCGCCTTCGGCGGCTCGACCGGCGGCAACCTCCAGCGCGACATCGGCAGCCGCGACGAGATCAATGAGGAGGTCGGCGACGGCGACGGCGTCACCCGCGTCCGCGACAGCGACAAACCAGAGCAGGCCGATCTGCCGCGCTACAACCAGAAGTGACGGCTGGGTTCAGCGGCGGTGGAAGACGATTGTCACATTGTTGGCCGGCATCTCGACCACCCGCTCCATCGCGAAGCCCCGTCGCTCCGCCTCGTCCGCCACATCCTCGAAATTGCGCAGGCCCCATTCCAGGTTGCGGGCGCGAAGCGACGCGTCGAACGCCTCGTTGCTCGACGCGGTCGGGACACCGGCGCGGCGATAGGGCCCGTAGAGGATCAAAGGGGCGCCCGTAGCGAGCAGCCGCGCCGCGCCGTCGAGCAGCCCGAGCGTCGCCGCCCAGGGGCTGATATGGACCATGTTGATGCAGAGCAACGCGTCGGCGGCATCGACCGGCCATGAATCCGCCTTTGCGTCGAGTGCGACGGGCGCCAGCAGGTTGGCCGGCCCGGCCGATGCCCGCCATGCCTCGATCGAACGGAGCGCCGTGGGCTCCGGATCGCTCGGCTGCCACAGCAATTCCGGGAAGGCGCGGGCGAAATGGAGCACGTGCTCGCCGGTCCCGCTCGCCACCTCCAGCACCGTCCCCCGCTCCGGCAGCATCTCGCGCAGCACCGCCGCGATCGGCTCGGCGTTGCGCGCCACGTGCGGCGCGCTGCGGCGCGGGTCGCCGTCGCCGGGCACGGTCACGAACGGCCGCGGGCGCTGCGGCGGCTCAAAGGCGCCGGGCCTCCTCGACCAGACGCCGCGCCCTCAGGAACATTTCGACCCGCTGGACCGACAGCAGGCCGAGCGCGAAGGCGACGAGGATGTCGGTCAGCGACGCCGCCGACATGTGGAACAGTCCGCCGGCGCCGCCCTGGGCCATGCTGCGCATGCCGGAACGGATTGCGATGAGAACGACGATGAACAGGAAGGCCATGGGCGACTGGACGGTGGTGACGGCCTTGGTCTCGCGGTCCACGTCGATCTTCATCAGCCGGCCACGCTGCCAGCCGAGCGCCGCCCCGGCCGCGAAAGCGATGACGGAAAGCGCCCAGCCGGCGGCGTCGGGCGGCGTCGCCGCGAAGGCGACGACGGTGATGACGAGATAAAGCGCCGGCACGATCCACAGCCGCTCGACCTTCAGCGGCCGCACCTGGTTCATCCGGCGGAAGCGGATGACGAGGACAATGGAAAGCACCAATGCCATGATCGCATAGCGGATCAGTGGATTCGGCTCGCCGGCGGCTCCCTGCATGTCGCTTCCTCCTATTCCGCGGCCTGCGCCTGGTCGGGCGCCTTGTAGACCAGGACCGGCTTGCGCGCCGCCTGGGTTTCGTCGAGCCGGCGCCGCGGCGCATGGATCGGCGCCGCCTTCAGGCTCTGGTCGCCCGCTCTGGCCCGCTCCGCCACCGAGCGCATCGCGCCGATGAACTGGTCGAGCGTCGCCTTCGATTCCGTCTCGGTCGGCTCGACCAGCATCGCCCCGTGCACGACCAGGGGGAAATACATGGTCATCGGGTGGAAGCCCTCGTCGATCATGGCCTTGGCGAGATCGAGCGTCGTCAGCCCGTCGGCAAAGCCTTTGTCGCTGAACAGGGCCTCGTGCATGCAGGGGCCGCTGGCGCCGAACGGCGCGTCGAGCAGGTCGTCGAGCCGGCGCAAGATGTAATTGGCGTTGAGCACCGCGTCGCCCGACACCTGCCGCAGGCCGTCCGCGCCGTGGCTCAGGATATAGGCGAGGGCACGGGTGAACATGCCCATCTGGCCGTGGAAGGCGACCATGCGGCCGAAGCTCTGGCCGTGATGCTCGCCGGCGGTTTCCTCCTCGACCAGCAGATATTGATCGCCCCTCTGCTCGACGAAGGGCAAGGGCGCGAACGGCGCCAGCGCCGCCGAGAAGACCACCGGGCCGGAGCCGGGGCCGCCGCCGCCATGGGGCGTCGAGAAGGTCTTGTGGAGGTTGATGTGCATCGCGTCGATGCCGAGGTCGCCGGGACGGACCCGGCCGACGATGGCGTTGAAATTGGCGCCGTCGCAATAGACCAGCCCGCCCGCCGCATGGACCGCCTCGGAGATCGCGATCATGTCCGGCTCGAACAGGCCGCAGGTATTGGGATTGGTGATCATCACCGCGGCGACGTCCGGCCCGAGCCGTGCCTTCAACGCATCGAGGTCGACGCGACCCCGTTCGTTGGCGGGGATGTTCTCGACCCGGTAGCCGGCGAAAGCGGCGGTGGCGGGGTTGGTGCCGTGGGCGCTTTCCGGCACGAGGATGACCGCGCGCGCATCGCCTCGCGCCTCGAGCGCGGAGCGGATGGCGAGCAGGCCGCAAAGCTCGCCATGCGCGCCCGCCTTGGGGCTCATCGCGACCGCGTGCATGCCGGTCAGCGTCACCAGCCATTCGCCGAGCCTGGCGATCACCTCCATCGCGCCCTGGACCGTGTCGACCGGCTGCAATGGATGGATGTCGGCGAAGCCGGGCAGCCGCGCCACCTTCTCGTTGAGGCGCGGATTGTGCTTCATCGTGCACGAGCCGAGCGGGAACAGGCCGAGGTCGATGGCGTAATTCTGGCGGCTGAGCCGGGTATAATGG
>JAQGLF010000180.1 GCA_028293025.1 Alphaproteobacteria bacterium | reverse complement strand
CGCGCTCTGGGCGCTGATGGTCGAATGGAGCCTCGCCGATTTCGAGACCTTCTACGACGCGCTCAACCTGCGCATCGACCTCGTGCTGGGCGAGAGCTTCTATTTCGACGCGGGCGACCGGGTGATCGACGAGGGCGTCGCGAACAGCCGCGCCATTCTCTACGCGCGCGCCCACGCCGATGCCGACATTGCGAAGCTGGCCGCGCTCGACATCCAACCGGCGGAGCGGGAGAAACGCGCCGAGGCGATCGAGAAGGATATCGGCGCCGTCGTCGTGCCGCTGGAGGGCGGCGAACGCTATGTCGTGCGGCGGGCGGACGGGCGCAGCATCTATGCGACCCGCGATCTCGGCGCGATCCGGGTGCGGCGGGAGCTGTTCGATCCGACCGATTTCAGCTACGTCGTCGGGCAGGAGCAGAGGGTCCATTTCGAACGATTGTTCAAGGCCGCGGCGGCGCTGGGACTGGCCGAAGCGGGCAGGCCGCATTTCCACCACGTCTGGTTCGGCTTCTACGTCGATACTAAGACCGGCAAGAAGCTGTCGAGCCGCGACAGCGTCGCCAACGTCAACCAGCTGCTGGCGCGCTCGGTCGACTATTTCCGCGGGCGGACCGCGGAGCGCGGCGACCAGAGCGACGAGGAGGTCGCCTCGGCGGCGCACCAGCTCGCGGTCGGCTCGCTGGTATTCAACGACCTCAAGCAGGACATCAAGGGCTCGGTCGACATCGACACGTCGGACCTGGAAGCGACGATCGCCGGCTTCGAGCGGGCGGGCGGCGCCTATATGGTCTACACCGCCTGCCGGGCGCGCAGCATCCTGCGCAAAGCCGGGCAGGAACCGGCGCGGGCGGAGACGATCCACGATTTCGAGATCGACGCGCAGGAAGCGGCCCTGCTGCTCCGGCTGCAGCAGATCCCGGAGCGGGTGGCGGCGGCGGCCGAGCAGCTCAACCCGACCCTGCTCATCCGCCACCTGCTCGACACGGCGAGCGCCTATAACAGCTATTACATGCGCGCGCCGGTGCTCACCGAGGCCGGCGCCAATCCGGCGCGGCTGCTCATCACCAAGGCGGTCAACGTCGCTTTGGTGAACAGCCTCCGGCTCTGCCACGTCGAGTGCCCGCCGAAGATCTGATCCGGCCCGTCACCCCAGCAGATGCTTCTGCACCTTGCCGGCGGCGGTGCGGGGGAAATCGGGGACGAAGACGAAGCTTCGCGGCACCTTGTAGGCGGCGAGGCGGGAGCGGCAAAAGGCTTCGAGCTCGCTCGGGCCGGGCGCGACCGCCGCCGCCGAGAGCTGGACGAAGGCGCGCCCGACCTCGCCCCATTTCGGGTCCGCGGCGGCGACGACGGCGGCTTCGGTGACCGCCGGATGGGCGGCGAGGACGTTCTCGACCTCGGCCGGATAGACATTCTCCCCGCCCGAGATGAACATCTCCTTCCGCCGGCCGGCGACATAATAGAAGCCGTCGGCGTCGCGGCGGGCGAGATCGCCGGACCGCAGCCAGCCGTCCTCGGTGAAGGCGGCGCGCGTCGCTTCGGGATCGTTCCAATAGCCGGGCGTGATTGCGGGGCCGGCGAAGAGCAGGTCGCCGACCTCGCCATCGGCGACGTCGCGGCCCCTTGCATCGACGATCCGCACCGAGACGAGCAGCTGCGGCCGGCCGACCGAGCCGATCCTGTCCCAGGCATGTTCCGGCGCGGCCAGGAAGGCGGTGGGACCGGTCTCGGTCATGCCCATGCCGTTGCAGATGCGGATGCCGAGACTGCGGCAGCGGGCGACGAGGCGGTCGGGCAAGGGCGCGCCGCCGCAGCCCCAGTGGCGGACGCGGGCGAGGGGCGAAGCGGCGAAGCGGGGATGATCGAGCAAAGCCTGGTAGACGGTGGGAACGGCGAAGATCGTGTCGAGCCTTTCGGCTTCGAGCAGCGCGACCATCGCCTCGGCATCGAAGCCCGGCAGGATCATCACCGTGCCGCCGTGGAACAGGGTGGGAAGGGTGTGGAGGTTGATCCCCGCGGTGTGGAAAAGGGGGAGGAAGTTGAGATTGGTGTCGGTCGAGCGAAGGTCGATCGCTGTGCCGATGTTGAGATGGTTCGCGACCGCCATCCGGTAGGTGTAGATGACGCCCTTGGGCCGCCCGGTGGTGCCGGACGTGTAGAGCAGATACCAGATGCCGTCCGCCTGCCATTGCGGCCGCGCCGGTGCCGGAACCGCGGCGGCGACCAGGGCTTCATAATCTCGGTCGAGACCGATCGTCGCCGGCGGCTCGGCGAGCGCGACGGCCGTCGCCTCGTCCTCCGCGCCGTGGAAGAGGAGGACGGGAGAGCTGTCGGCGAGGAGCCGGTCGAGCTCGGCCGGGGGCATCCGCCAGTTGAGCGGCACGAGGATCGCGCCGATCCGCGCCGCGGCGAACAGCAGCTCGAAAAAGGCGATGCGATTGCGGCACAGCACGACGACCCGGTCGCCTTCCCGCACGCCCCGCGCCAGCATCAGGCCAGCGACGCGGGCGGCGCGGTCGTCGAGCTCGGCATAAGTGAGCGTTCGGCCGGTCGCATATTCCTCGAACGCGGTCTTGCCGGGCGACAATTCGGCGCGCTTGGCGAGCAGATCCGGCAGCGGACCGATCATGTCTCGCGTGGCCTCAGGCCTTCGGAGACCAGGGCGATGGCGGCGTCGGCGACCTCGCCCGGCGACAGATCGCGGTTCCAGATGCCGTAGCGCATGCCAAGGAAGACGCTCATGCCGATCAGCGCCCAGGCGCGCGGCTCGTCCGCGCCGTCGGAAATCTCGCCGCGTTCGCGCGCGCCGGCGAGGTTGCGGCGATAGCCGTCGACGAAGGCCAGATAATGTTCGCGATAGACGTCGTGGGCGACGAACTGGGCTTCCTCGACGATCCGGTAGAGCTCGGGATGCTGGCGCACGAAGGCGATGAACGCCTCCAGGCCAAGCCGTTCGGCGGCGAGCCGGTCCGGCGCCCCCTTCACCGCCTCGGCGACATGGGCGCGGGTGGCGCGGCTCATGTCGCGCACCAAAGCGCGGAACACTTCCTCCTTGCTTTCGAAATAGGTGTAGAAGGTGCCGAGCGCGACGCCGGCGCGCTGGGTGATGCCGGTGATCGCCGCCTCGTGGAAGCCGCGCTCGCCGAACTCGGCGGCGGCGGCTTCGAGCAGCCGGCGCAGGGTCTTGCGGCCGCGTTCCGTCCGCGGCTCCTTGTCGGCCGACGCGGCGGCGGCGCTCGAATAGACCATTATGTCCTCCCCGCCGCAAAACTTGAACCTGTTTTCAGGTTCAGGCAAGGGCGGGGCTCAGTCGGCGATGAAGAGCGCATGAAAATGGCCCGCCCCCACGGGGGAGGCGGGCCACTTCTCGGGAACGAGGCTCAGGTCAGCGCTGATCGCCGCCCGTGCCGTCCTGCCGCGATTGATCGCCCTGCTGCTGGCGATCCTGCTGGCCCGACTGGCCGCCCTGCTGCTGCTGGTCGGCTCCGCCGCCCTGCTGCTCCGACTGGCCGCCCTGCTGCTGGCCGCCGCGATCCTGCTGGCCGGATTGGCCACCCTGCTGACCGCCGCCGCTCGAGCCGCTTTGGCCGCCCTCGATGCCGCCGCCCTGCTGACCCGGCTGTCCGCCGCCCTGCTGCTGGCCGCCGGAGCCGCGGCCCGAGCCGCCTTCGCCGCTCATGCCGCCGCTCGCGCTGCCATAGTCGCTCGAACCGCCCTGGCCGCCTTCGGTGCCGCCCTGCTGCTGCTGGCGTTCGGAATCGGACTGGCCGCCGCCCTGCTGACGATCCTGTTGGCCGGATTGGCCGCCTTGCTGCTGCTGGCGGTCCTGACCGCCCTGGTTGTTCTGCTCTGCCACTTCTTGGCTCCTCTCGTTGGTGCCGGAATTGACACGCATCCACAACGCCTTGCGGCCGGCGCGCGTTCCGGCGAACGCCATGCCGGCCGAGCCGGCCCGCACCGTTTTTCCGCCGGAATGAAAAAGCGCTGCCGCGCTTTTCGGAATCGACATCCACGCGCCGACCCGCTTAGGTTCGCGGCCATGACTTACTGCCTCGGCATGCTGCTGGACGCCGGCCTGATCATGATCGCCGACACCCGGACCAATGCCGGGATCGACAATTTCTCGTCGTTCAAGAAGCTCCACATCCTCGCCGACGAACCGGAGCGGCAGATCTACGCCTGCACCGCCGGCAGCCTGTCGATGAGCCAGTCGGTGATCGGCCTCATCCAGGAGGGGCTGCCCGCCGGCGAGGGGACCGAGATGGCGCGGTCGCTGCGCCATGCGACCACGATGTTCCGCGCCGCCCAGCTGATCGGCGAAGCGGTGCAGATCGCCAACCAGACGGTCGGCAAGGCGCTGCAGTCGATCAACATCGAAAGCTGGGTGTCCTTGCTGCTCGGCGGGCGGATCGGCGACGGGCCGCCGATGCTGTTCCAGGTCTACAATGCCGGCAATTTCATCGAATGCACGCCGGAAGTGCCGTTCATGCAGATCGGCGAGACCAAATACGGCAAGCCGATCCTCGATCGCGGCCTCTCTTACGAGACGCCGCTGCACGAAGCCGTTAAGTTCGGCTTCCTCTCGTTCGACAGCGCGATGCGCTCGAACCTCGGCGTCGCGCGGCCGCTCGACCTGATGGCGATGCCGCGCGACCGGTCGCAGCCGGTCCTCACCCGCCGCATCGGCGAGGACGATCCCTATTTCGACGACCTCTCGGAGCGCTGGGCCCGCTACCTCCACCAGGCGACGGAGAGCATCCCGAACCCGCCCTGGATGCCGGGGGCCTGAAGGAGAGCGCGGCCGTCAGGTCGCGCTCCTCCTCAAAGGATCAGCGGCAGCGCACGTCCGCATTCTGCTGATCGACCGACCTGCCGAGCAGCGCGCCGAGCGCGCCGCCGATCAAGGTGCCCGCCGTCCGGTTGCGGCCGCCGTCGATGACGTTACCGAGCAGGGCGCCGCCGACGCCCCCGACGATGAGGCCGACCGTCCCGTCGCTGCGCTTGCAATAATAACGGCCGTCCGAGCCGCGATAGACCTGGTCCTGCGCGCTCAGGCGCCGCTCCTGGTAGCGCGGATCCTCCCGATAATAACGGGAAGCGTCATAGTCGGTGGCGTAGGGGTCGTTATAGCCCCCGTTGGGCGCCGGCGCGTTGTTGTAATTGGAATTGTCGTTTCGATAGCTGTCGTCGCGATAAGGGCCGCCGCCAGACCGTGCGCGGGCCGCCGTGTAGCGGTCGCGCTCGCGCTGGTAGATCTCGGTCTCGGACTGGTAGCGCGCCTGCGCCGCTTCCCAGCGGCGCTGGTCTTGATAGGATTGAGCGAATGCGGTGCCGGTGAGGGCAGGAACGGACACGAGCGTCAAAGCGAGAAGAAGTTTCTTCATCATCAATCTCCCGAACTGCGTCGCTCCAACGCTCGGGCGGGCACGCCGGGTCCGGCAGCGCGGCAGTATTGTTCCGCGGGCGAAACCGGCGGGGGAGAGTGGGGAATCGTCATTCCGCTTCGCTACCCATGCATCCCGCGCGTCGTCCGGGGCATCCAGGGATCGTCGTGGAAGCGGCGAAGCAGCCTCGCGCGCGTCGTCAGCCCGAGCTTGCCGAGGATGGCGTGGACGTGATGCTTGACCGTCGACTCGCTGATGTCGAGGTCGCGGGCGATCTCCTTGTTGGAGAGGCCGCGGCCGATGCCCTGGGCGACGTGGGTTTCGCGCCGGGTCAGCAGGGCAAGGTCGCAGCCGCCGCGCCGCGGGCCGGCCCGAAAGAGGCCGCGCATGATCCCCGCTGCGATCTCAGGAGAGCAGCACAAGCGGCCGGCGAGGGCGTCGTCGACCTTCTGCGCGAGCTCTTCGCGGCCGTCGTCGCGCCGCAAATAGCCGGCGAAGCCCGCCCGCCCATGCGCCACCACCTCGGCTTCCTGCTCGCGCAGGCCCAAAGCGAGCAGCGGCAGGCCGGGCCATTCGGCATGGAAGGCGCGGATCTCGTCCAGCGCGATCGACTGCGTGACGTCGACGATGACGAGATCGAGCGGCGCCTCACCGCGCGCGAGGATCCGCAGCGCCTCCAGGTCGCGCACTACCCGTGTGTCGAGCGAAGGAGCGCCCAGCGACAGCGAAGCCGCGACTCCTTCCCCGACGAGCCGAACGGGCGTGAGCACGGCGATGCGCATTGCCGTCTGATCCCCCCTTCCCCATCAGGTGACAGACTCACGAAAGATCGAGCTTATGCTTAACGGGGATAGGAAGCAAAGCTTTCTTTTAACCGCTTCAAGAGGTTAGCGCAAATCGCCTCGACCAATGGTACTTTACTAGCCCATCTCGTTGAGGCTCTTTAGAAACTCGTCAAAATCCCTAGCAATCTCGGGCAACTTGTCTGAGTCATCGCCAGCATCTTCATGGTCCCAGTATACGATTAGCCCGCACCGCTCCCCTCTGTCGATTATGCCTATCAAGTTTCCTCCCGCATCGCGTGCGATCGGAAAAAAATCTTTTGGCAGGCGACATCCGAACATAGCAAAGACATACGGCAGCGTGAAACTTTCTTCCTTCAGGTCTAAGCCGACAAATGACTTTACGTTGGCTGGCTCCCTATCGGGCCCGAACTCAAAATCGGAAACGGAAGGCCGGCCTCCATTCTGACCCAGGAGGAAACGGCGATATGCCGACGGGATTTGCCTACAGAGCCTAGCCTCCGCGGCCGTCAAGTCGGCTTCGTTGAGTCGGCGGCCACCGTCGTGAATCATTTTTGTTCTCATAACTTCTTGAGATGCTTAATCACCCAGACACCACCTGAATGTCGGAAAGCATCGTGCACCGACGTCCTCACCAAGAGCATGGTAGTTCGATCTTGATGGTGATGCCAGGTATATTGGCTTGGCTCTCCGCCATTTCGCACGTAACCCGCTTCCACGTTAGCGTTGCCGAAGTCACCGTCGGGAACTCGATATGATCGATTCCCGCGCATGGTGATCTTGACAATCTTGATAGCATGAGGATTGAAGATAGGAAACCCTAGAGAATCGTAGTCAACAGAGATTCCTTTGGCAGGCCCGGACAGCATAGTGACCACGTGGTTCGCCGAAGCTCTATTTATCGGCCCCAACGTCGATACAAGTTCCCGGAGATTGCGGACTCGTAGAGGTTTTTTAGCTCTTGGATTGACCTCTCCGGCAACTTGTACTTGTTCTGTACCCTCTCCAGAATTTTCTGCTACAACCACAATTTCAAGAGATAAGAGCCCGTACTTATCCTTGATCAACGGTAGCTTGTTACGTGCCTTCTCGATGCTGAGCTTGTCGTTAGCGAGGAGGGCGTCAGCCTCCGACAGGCCTGCCTCCAAATCTTTGCGCTTCTGGTCAGACGTCCGTGCCTGACCAGCGGGATTGGCCTTGTCCTTCTTTCCGAACAGCCCCTTAATCGCCCCGCCGGCCCTCTTCAGCAGGCTCACCGCCTTGTCGAGCAGCCAGTCGATCGCCTTGTTCACCGGCGCCTGCAGCTTCTCGATGATCTTCTTGACCTTCTCGCTGATCTTGCCGAGCCCGAGCAGGCTGGCGAGGAAGCCGATGGCGAGTGGGATGGTCCTGGCCAGCGCACCTTCGACCTTTGCGGCGGCGCCGTCGATTTTGCCGGCGGCAATATCGGCGAGGCTGTCGAGCACGGCGCTGACGAATTCTAGGATGCGCTTGCCGTTGTTCACGAAGAACATGACGATCTCGTAGATCGCCTTGCAGGCCTTGATCAAAGCGGCGGCCGGGTTGAGCAGGCCGATCAGCC
Source organism: Alphaproteobacteria bacterium (assembly GCA_028293025.1). Classification (GTDB taxonomy): domain Bacteria; phylum Pseudomonadota; class Alphaproteobacteria; order Sphingomonadales; family Sphingomonadaceae; genus Allosphingosinicella. The sequence goes on along the minus strand of JAQGLF010000180.1, from coordinate 1,262 downwards.
ACATCACGCCGGCCTCGATCACCTGGCTCATCAGCATCGACTGGATCTGTTCCAGCGCCTGCTCCTTCATCGCCTCGAGCTTCTCCTTCAGCATCCGCCAGAGACCGGCGAAGCCCTCGTTCTTCCAGACCAGGAAGATCTCGGCGCCCTTCTCGAGCGCGTCGACGAACGGCGCGCCGAGCTTCTGCACGGCGCGGGCCTTGAAGTTAGCGAGGGTGAGGCCGAGCACACCGGCGATGAGGCCGAAGATGCCCGCCGCGTCGAACTTCTTCGGGATCTCGATGCCGGCTTCGGCCGCCTGGCCGAACAGCCATTCGAAGAATCCGGCCTTGAGGTGGGTGAGGAAGTTGCCGGTGAAGTTGTCGAGCCCCTTGCGCACCCCCGCGATCAGGTTGCCGAGGAAGCCGATCGGATCGTCCATGATCTTGTCGGCGACGCCCGCCGCCTTGGCCGCGATCGAGGCGAGCAGCTTCTTCATCTCCTCGATCGTCTTGAGAACTCCGTCGACCGCTTCCGCAGCTCGGTCCCACAGGCTCTTGTTCGACTGGCGGAAGGCTTCGACGCTCTCCTCGACCTTCTGGCTCGCTTCGGCATATTGAGTGCCGAGATCGTCGATCAGCTGGTCGCGGCGGGAATCGACCTCACCGGAAAGCTTGTCGAACTCCTCCGAAACCTTGCCGAGCGCCTTCTCGCCGATTTCCCGAACCGCTTCCGGCAGGCCCTTGACGAACGCCTCGGCCTCGGCCCGGCCGCTGGCGATCGCCGCCTTCACGACCGCCATGACGTTGCCGACATAAATTGCGACGACGTCGATCGTCCGGTCGACGACGCGCTGATAGGCGGCGCGCGCGCCCGCGACAGCCGCATCGAGGTCCGCCTTGTCGAGACTCGACCACAGCATCGACAGCGAACCGAAGAAGGAGCCTTCCGCCATCTTTGCCTTGGCGCGCAGCTCGAGCTGCGCGCGCTCGGCCTCGAACGCGTGGAGCGCTTCGGTGAGGCCGGAGGCGAGCATCTGCTTGGCGATGCTCTCCATCGTCGTCAGATGCTCGGTCACCTGCGTGCGGGTGGCGAGCTGGATGCGGGTGAGCGCCGCCGCGATCCGATGGCGCTCGGCCTCGTCCCTCGCCTTGGTGGCGCCGCGCTCGCCGCCGACGCGGCCGAACACGCCGGTTCGCAGCGCACCGAGCCCGGCGAGGCCCTTGCCGATCAGCCCGCCCGCGCGCGTTTCGGCGCCGGCGCGCACCTGCCCTTCCTGGACG
>JAQGLF010000160.1 GCA_028293025.1 Alphaproteobacteria bacterium | reverse complement strand
GATGTCGAGGCGCCGGGCGCCGAGCATGTCCCTGCGTACGGCCCGCGCCCAGGGGCTGAGCCGGCGGGTCGGTCCGCCGAACAGCCAGTGGAGCCTGCCTTCGGTGACGCTCGACTGATGCAGCATGCGGCGCAGGTCGCGGGTGCGGGCGTTCGGGTTTTGGGTCCATTGGAAGAGCCCATCGAAATAGCGGCTGAGGCAGGCGACGCTGTCCCCTTCGACCTCGAGGCCGACGTCGCGCCAGGCGCCGGCTTCGATCGGCCCGAAATAATCGTCCGAGATATTGAAGCCGCCGATGATCACCCGGCGGCCGTCGGCCAAAGCCAGCTTCTGATGGTTGCGAAGCAGATAGCGCCGGCCCCAATGCGGGCTGAAGCGGCAGAAGGAGGCTTTGGTGTCGAGCAGCGGCTGGAAGAAGGCGCTGTTGCCGGTCGAGCCGAAGCCGTCGACCAGCAGGAAGACCGCGACCCCCCTTTCGGCCGCGGCGATCAGGGCGTCGCGGATCCGCGTCCCCGCCGCGTCGTCGAGGAAAGTGTAGTAAAGGAAGCGCAGGCTCTCTTTGGCCTCTTCGATCAGCGCGATCAGCGCCTCGAGCCGGGCCGGGCCGTCGGGGAGGAGGGCGAGGCGGTTGCCGGCGACCTGCGCCACGGGCGGTGCGCAGGGGGCTTCGGGGGACGGCGTCGCATCGGCCATGAGCGCGGAGATGAGCGGCCTTGCGGAGAAGGGCAAGCCCTCCCACATCATTGACAGAAGGAGGGCCGGCTGTTAGCCGCCGCGCTTTCCCCGTCAGCTTGAAACATGAGCGGAGCTGCTCCATGGCGCGCGTTACCGTCGAAGATTGTGTCGACAAGATCCCCAACCGGTTCGACCTGGTTTTGCTCTCCGCCCAGCGGGCGCGGCAGATTTCCGGCGGCGCCGAGCTGACCATCGAGCGCGACCGCGACAAGAATCCGGTCGTCGCGCTGCGCGAGATCGCCGAAGAGACGGTCAAGCCGAAGCATCTCGAGGAAAGCCTGGTGGGCAGCCTGCAGCGCGTCCAGATCGAGGATGACGAGGCTCCCGACGAGATCGGCTCGCTCTCCGCTTCGGCCGAAGCGCTTCGCCTCACCGCCGCCGCGCCGCCGCGCAACAACAATGCGGGCGGCGATTACGAATAAGCCGCAGGGCCCGCGCCGATGAGTGGCGCCGCCTTCGCGCTTTTCCCGACCGCGATCGGCGCCTGTGCCCTCGTCTGGCGCGATGAGACGTTAATCGGCGCGGCGCTGCCGGAAACGACTGAGGCGGCGACGCGGGCGAGAATCGGCGGCAATTTCCCCGATGCCGAAGAGGCTGCGCCGCCGGCTCCTATCGCGGAAGCGATCGCGCTGGTCGCCCGCCTCCTGGCCGGCGAGGCAGCCGATCTTTCAGCGATTCCGATCGACCTCGGCGCGGCCGACGACTTCGAGCGAAGCGTCTACGCCGTCGCCCGCGCGATTCCGCGGGGCGAGGTGCGCACCTATGGCGAGGTGGCGGCGGCGATCGGCATCCCCGGCGCCGCGCGGGCGGTCGGCGCCGCTTTGGGCCGCAACCCGATCCCGATCATCGTGCCCTGCCACCGGGTGCTGGCCGCGGCCGGCCGGAGCGGCGGCTTTTCCGCGCCGGGCGGCACCGCGACCAAGTTCAGGATGCTTGCGATCGAGGGCGCGCGGCGGCCGGGCGAGGCGGAGCTGTTCGACAGCCTGCCGCTGGCGGTGAAACCGGCCTAAGCCTGCTTATCCTTGAGCTCGGAGCGATCGACCCATTCGAGCTCGTCGCGCTGCAGCGGCCGGCCATCGGCGTCACGGACCGCCATCGGCGCGATCTGTCGGCGCGTCGCGCGGTCGACCAGCACCGGATTGCTCGACGTCCCCGCCACCCAGCGCTCGCCCCATTGGCGGAGCGACAGCAGGACCGGCAGCAGATCCAGCCCCTTTTCGGTCAGGCGATAGGCGACGCGGCGGCGATCGGTCGGATCGGGATCGCGCTTCAGGATGCCGCTCTCGACCAGCCGCGCCAGCCGGTTCGACAGGATGTTGCGGGCGATGCCGAGGGTGGACTGGAATTCCTCGAAATGATGAAGCCCGTTAAAGGCGCCGCGCAGGATCAGGAACGACCAGCGCTCGCCGACCGTCTCCAGCGCGGCGGCGATCGAGCATTGCCGCAGCAATTCGCGATGTCGTTCGAGGTCCAGCATGCGTCGATCCTACGCTCTTTCCAACCGGTTGAATATGGGCCGCGGATTTTCAGTTGCAATATGAAACTTGATACCCTAGTTAGTTTCATATTGCAACCTAACAGGAGATCCCACCATGACTCGCTTCGCCTCGTCGCTTTGTGCGCTCCTCGCCGTCGGCGCGCTTGCCGCGCCCGTGGCGCCCGCTTTCGCCAAGGCCAACCAATATCGGGCCGAATTGTCGGCGCCGTCTTCGGCGCCGCGCCTCGTCGTGCGGGATCTGGTCTGGAGCTGCGGCGGAGACAGCTGCGTCACCGTCCAGACCACCAGCCGCGCCGCCACCGATTGCTCCGCCCTTGCCGGCCATGTCGGCGCGCTCCGCAGTTTCTCGGTCGGCGGCCAGGCGCTGCCGGCGGACGAACTGGAAAAGTGCAACGCCCGCGCCCGCTGAGCGCCTTTTACATTGCATCACCTCGGCACCGCACCCCATGTGGGTCCGGTGCTGAGGCAATATGAACTTCTCGAGAAGGTCAGGGCCTACGATCCGGACGCGGACGAGGCGATGATCAACCGCGCCTACGTCTTCTCGATGAAGGCGCATGGCAGCCAGAAGCGCGCCTCCGGCGACCCCTATTACAGCCACCCGATCGAGGTGGCCGGCATCCTCACCAACCTCCATCTCGACGACGAGACCATCGTCACCGCCATCCTCCACGACACGATCGAGGATACGGTGGCGACGCATGAGGAGATCGAGCGGCTGTTCGGCCCCAACGTCGCGCGGCTGGTCGACGGCGTCACCAAGCTGTCGAAGATCGAGGCGCAGAGCGAGAACCAGCGCGCGGCGGAGAATCTGCGGAAGTTCCTGCTCGCCATGTCGGGCGACATCCGCGTGCTGCTGGTCAAGCTCGCCGACCGCCTCCACAACATGCGCACCCTCCACTTCATCGGCTCGGAGGAGAAGCGCCGGCGCATCGCCCGCGAGACGATGGACATCTACGCCCCGCTCGCCGAGCGGATCGGCATGTACGAGTTCATGACCGAGATGCAGACGCTCGCCTTCCGCGAGCTGGAGCCCGACGCCTACGCCTCGATCTCGAAGCGGCTCGAGCAGCTCCATTCGGGCGGCGGCGACACGATGATCGATCGCATCGCCCGCGGCATCAAGGCGCATCTCGAGGCGAGCGGCATCGAGGCCGAGGTGCAGGGGCGCGAGAAGCATCCCTATTCGATCTGGCGCAAGATGGCCGAACGCCATGTCAGCTTCGAGCAATTGTCGGACGTGATGGCGTTCCGCGCCGTCGTCGGCACCGTCGAGGATTGCTACCAGACGCTCGGCCTCATCCACCGGCGCTGGCCGACGGTGCCGGGCCGTTTCAAGGACTTCATCTCGACGCCGAAGCGCAACGGCTATCGCTCGATCCACACCACGGTGATCCATGACGAGCAGATGCGGATCGAGGTCCAGATCCGCACCCGCGAGATGCACATGCAGGCCGAGCACGGCCTCGCCGCGCATTGGGCCTATAAGGAAGGCGTGGCGACGGCCGCCACCGAGCATCCGTGGATCAGCGACCTGGTCGAGATCCTCGAACATGCCGGCAGCGCCGAGGAGCTGCTCGAGCATACCCGGATGGCGATGTACCAGGACCGGATCTTCGCCTTCACGCCGAAGGGCGAGCTGATTCAGCTGCCCAAGGGCGCGACGCCGGTCGATTTCGCTTATGCCGT
>JAQGLF010000154.1 GCA_028293025.1 Alphaproteobacteria bacterium | reverse complement strand
TGGAGGGGGCGCGAGCGAAGTGGGCCCTTCAGCCGGGACGGCGCTCACGCGCCGCCCCTCCACCGCGCTGCGCGCGGTCCCCCTCCCCTGCAAGGGCAGGGGAGGATCCTAGTCCCCGCCAGCCTCTTCGGTCGGCGCATTGGCATTGTCGCCGGTCTTCTTTTCGCCGAGCCGGCCCCTGCCGTGATAGGGCATCCCGCTCTGCCCGCCATGGCCCATATAGCCGTCGCTGCCGCCTCCACCGCTCTCATCGCCCTTGCCGGTATGCGGGTTCGGATAGGCGCCGCCGCCCGAATCGCCGCCGCCCGAGCGGCCCTGCATCTCGTCGTCGCTGCGCTTGGTCTCGTCGGCCATCGCGGCCTCCTTCGGCTGGATCGTCTCCAGCCTCAATGAGAAGGCGGACCAGCGGTTCCCTAGCCCCGTGCCTCAGGCAGATAGGCGTCGTCGATCACGTCGGAGAAGCGGGTGATCTTGCTCTCGAACTTGAGCCTCACCTTGCCGGTGGCGCCGTGGCGCTGCTTGGCGATGATCAGCTCGGCCATGCCGTTCACCCGTTCCATGTCGCGCATCCATTCGCCGTGGCCGTCCCAGACCTTGGCGTCGTCGCCCTCCACCGGCTTCTTGGGCTCGCGCGAGGCGACATAATATTCCTCGCGATAGATGAAGAGGACGATGTCCGCGTCCTGCTCGATCGAGCCCGATTCCCGGAGGTCGGAGAGTTGCGGGCGCTTGTCCTCGCGCTGCTCGACCGCGCGGCTGAGCTGCGACAGGGCCATGACCGGGACGTTCAGCTCCTTGGCAAGGGTCTTCAGGCCCCGGCTGATCTCCGAAATCTCCTGGACGCGATTATGGTCGCCGCCGGCCTTACCGGTGCCCTGGAGCAATTGGAGATAATCGACGATGACGAGCCCGATGCCGCGCTGCCGCTTCAGGCGCCGCGCGCGGGTGCGGAGCGCGGCGATGGTGAGGCCGGGCGTGTCGTCGATATAGAGGGGCAGGCTTTCGAGCTCGGCGGCGGCGCGGGCGAGGTTGCGGAAATCCTGCTGGCTGATCTTGCCCATGCGCAGGTTTTCGGAGCTGATCCCGCTATTCTCGGCGAGGATGCGGGTGGCGAGCTGGTCGGCCGACATTTCGAGGCTGAACAAGGCGACCGCGGCGCCGGCCGATTTGTCGGGCGCGATGCCGTCCTCGAGATCCTGGACGTAGCGGCGGGCGGTGTTGAAGGCGATGTTGGTGGCGAGCGCGGACTTGCCCATGCCAGGCCGGCCGGCGAGGATCAGCAAGTCCGAATGGTGGAGGCCGCCCGTCTTGGCGTTGAGCGATTCGAGGCCGGTGGTGATGCCGGAAAGGCCGCCGCCGGTGTTGAGCGCCTTCTCCGCCATCTGCACCGCGAGGCGGGTCGCCTCGGCGAAGGTCTTGACGCTGCCGGCGCCGCCGCCTTCCTCCGCGACGCGATAGAGCGCCGCCTCGGCCTGCTCGATCTGGCCCTTGGGATCGACGTCCTCGGACGTGTCGAGCGCATTCTCGACCATCTCGCGGCCGACGCCGATCAGGGCGCGGAGCAGAGCGAGTTCGTAGACCTGCTCGGCGAAATCGCGCGCGCCGATGATCGCGGCGCCGCTGCCGGTGAGCTGGGCGAGATAGGACGGACCGCCCAGCTCCTTCATCTCCTCGTCGGCGTCGAACAGCGGCCGCAACGTCACCGGCGAGGCGATCATGTTGCGGTCGATCAGCTTCAGGATCTGCTCGTAGATGCGGGCGTGGAGCGGCTCGAAGAAATGGTCGGGCCGCAGCTTCAGCTGGATGTCCTCGGCGAGACGATTGTCGATCATCAGCGCGCCGAGCAAGGCCGCCTCCGCCTCCACATTATGGGGGAGAGTCGGGGCTTCCGGCGCCGGCGCGTCGGCGAGGCGGATGATGTTTTCGGCCATGAAGGCATCCTAGACCGTTCCCGGCCGGTCTCAAACAGGCGAGGGTGCCGTCATGGTGGACCGAATTGTGGGCAACGACTGTATTTTCGCACGGGCCTCGCAGGCTTGCTCCTCCCCCTCGATGGGGGAGGCTGGGTGGGGGTGAGGCAGGTGCCGTGCACCACTGCCTAAGCCACGCTCTACGACAAGCGCCATCCCCACCCTGCCCTCCCCCATCGAGGGGAGGAGTGTCAGGAGAGGAGATCGCCCGCTGGCACCGGCACTCGGGCCTCGCTAACAGACCTTCCATGGCCGACCCGCGGATCATCGACATCGAGCTGGACGAGCGGACGATCATCCGCCGCAGCGACGAGATCGAGCAGGAGCGCAAGGTCGCCATCTTCGACCTGCTCGAGGGCAATTTCTTCAAGCCCGACGGCCATGACGGCCCGTTCCGGATCCTGCTCCGCATCGAGGATAACAGCCTCGCCATCGCGCTCAAGGACGAGGAAGACCGGCAGCTGGAGACGATCCGCCTCGGCCTCGGCCGCTTCAAGCGGCCGGTGCGCGACTATTTCGCGATCTGCGAGAGCTATTTCAAAGCCGTCCGCTCCGATTCGCCCAGGGGGCTGGAGGCGATCGACATGGCCCGCCGGAGCATCCACAACGAGGCCGCCGAGCTCCTCCAGGAATGCCTCGACGGCAAGGTCGAGCTGGATTTCGACACCGCGCGGCGGCTATTCACCCTGATCTGCGTGCTGCACATCAAGTGATGGGCCTTGTTCTTACTTGTCATTCCGGCGAATGCCGGAACCCATGAACACCGGCGGAGGGCGCTTGTCACCGCCATGTTCATGGGTGCCGGATCGGGTCCGGCACGACGGACCTGGGGTGAAGCACGAATGAGCATCATGTCCGACCGCTGGATCCGCGCCCAGGCGCTCGAACATGGCATGATCGAGCCGTTCGTCGACGGGCAGAAGCGCGAGGGGACGATCAGCTACGGCCTCTCCTCCTACGGCTACGACGCCCGCGCCGCCGACGAGTTCAAGATCTTCACCAATGTCGACAATGCCATCGTCGATCCGAAGAATTTCGCATCGAACAGCTTCGTCGACCGCAAGACCGATTGCTGCATCATCCCGCCGAACAGCTTCGCCCTCGCCCGCACCGTCGAATATTTCCGGGTGCCGCGCGACGTGCTCGTCATCTGCCTCGGCAAATCGACCTATGCCCGCTGCGGGATCATCGTCAACGTGACGCCGCTCGAGCCCGGCTGGGAAGGCCATGTCACGCTCGAATTCTCGAACACGACCCCGCTTCCGGCCAAGGTCTACGCCAATGAGGGGGCGTGCCAGTTCCTGTTCCTGCAGGGCAACGAGCCCTGCGAGATCAGCTATGCCGACCGCGCCGGGAAATATATGGGCCAGCGCGGCGTGACGCTCCCCAAATTGTGAGGCGCGCCCTGTTCCTCGGCATGGCGGCGGCCCTGGCCGCCGCGGCCGCGGCGCAGCCCCCCTCGCCCGAGCGCAAGGCGGCGACCGAGGCCGATTATCGGGCGACCCTGGCGCGGCTCGGCATCGTGTCGGTCCGCCCCGGCGCCGACGGCTATAATCGCAACGCACCCAATGCGGTCAATTACGACGAGGCGAAGGCCGGCATGGCTTCGCCGCTCCCCGAGCTGCTGCGCAGCGCTGGCGGGCGGCCGGTGACCAGCGCCGCCGCCTGGCGGCGGGTGCGGCGGCCAGAGCTCGTCGCCCTGTTCGACCACGAGGTTTACGGCCGCGTGCCCGCGACGGCGCCGAAGATCCACTGGGTGCTCGCCGCGACCGACCGGCGCGCGAAAGCGGGCATCCCCGTCGTCACCGACCATTATCGCGGCCGCGCCGGCGGCGGGAGGGTGGCGATTGAGCTCGACGTCACCCTGCCGGCGGCGGCGCGGGGACCGGTGCCGGTGGTCATGGAGCTCGGCTTTCCCGAGGGCTTCCATTCCCCCGGCTTCAACCCGCCGCCGAAGGCCGGGCCGGACTGGATGGAGCAGGTGGTCGCGCGCGGCTGGGGCTATGCGATCCTGGTGCCGAGCACGATCCAGCCCGACGACGGCGCCGGGCTGAACGAAGGCGTGATCGGCCTCGCCTCGGCGGGCCGGCCGCGCGCCGCCGACGCATGGGGGGCATTGCGCGCCTGGGCGTGGGGTGCGAGCCGGGCGCTCGACCGGCTGACCGCCGATCGGCGCGTCGACGGCAGCCGCGTCGCGATCGAAGGCCTGTCGCGCTACGGCAAGGCCGCTTTGGTGACCATGGCCTATGACCGCCGCTTCTCGATCGGCTTCATCGGCTCGTCGGGGGCGGGCGGCGCGAAATTGCTCCGGCGCGATTTCGGCGAGCGGGTCGAGAACCTCGCCGCCTCGGGCGAATATCATTGGTTCGCGCCGAACTTCATCCGCTACGCCGGCCCGCGCCGCACCGCCGACCTGCCGGTCGACGCGCACGACCTGATCGCCCTCGCCGCGCCCCGGCCTCTGTTCATCGGCGCCGGCAATGTCCGCGAGGACGGCTGGGTCGATCCGCGCGGCAGCTTCGAGGCGGCGCGCGCCGCCTCCCCCGCCTGGCACCTGCTCGGCGCGCTTGGCCTGGTCGGCGAGAGCTTCCCCGCCATCGGCGAGACGCGCGATGCCGGCCGCCTCGCCTTCCGCGAGCATGAGGGCGGCCATACCAACGGCCCCAACTGGCCCGCCTTCCTCGCCTTCGCCGCGCGGATGTGGGGGCTGCTGCCCGGGCATTAACTGGCGGCGATTAACCCCGCCTCAGCCGAACACCTCGGCGAGGGCGTCGGTGGGTGGGCCGTCCTTCCAGTTACGGAGCTCGACGTAGAGCGAGGTCTGGATGACCCCCCAGACGGCCGTGGTGGCCGTGTTCGCGATCGCGGTCAGGACATAATAAGCGAGGGGAAAGCCTCCCGCCGCGGCCGCGTTCGCGGCCATGCCCCGCATGCCCCCCAGCAGCATGACGGCCAACGCGCCGACCAAGCCGGAGAACATCCAATAGCCGACGAGCGCGACCAGCTCGAGGCCGAAGATCTTCCAGCGGACGCCGTCGGTCAGCTCGCTGCTGCGGCTGAGGGCATCGAGCACGCCGAGTTTCTCCTCCACGAGCGCGGGGGCGGCGACCGACCAGATGATGTAGAGAATGACCCCGGGCACCACCAGCAGGACCAGGCCGATGCCGATGCCGAGGGCGCTCAGCAGGGCGAGCAGGAACAGCGGCAGCGCGACGACGAAGCCCGCCGCGATCGACTCGCCGATGCTCGCCTTCCGCCCTTCGCTGTAAGCGATCGTCGCGCGGACGAGCGCGCCCTGGGTGATCGTCCAGAAGACGATGCCGAGGACCAGAGTGACGAGGGCGATCGCGACGATGCCCCAAATCCCGAGCACGTCGAACCCGACCGATTGCAGCTGCAGGCGCTCCGAGCCGTAGCCGATGATCGCCGCCGGCAGCGCGCCGAAGATCAGGGCGATGCCGAACGTCGCCAGCGGATTGCTGCTCAGGGTCCCGAACGCGCGGCTGAAGATGCGGCCGATCGAGACGCTTCGGTCCTCGAACCCGGCTGCGGCGGTGGCCATGATCGTTTCCCCCGGCGCCGCCTCCCCTCGGACGGCTGCCTCGAAAAGTGCCGCAGCGCCCGCATCCTGTCCAGCGCCGATTTGGCGTTGCGCGGTGGCGGGCTTCGTTTAAACCTTTGACATTGCGGCTGTCGTCCGGGGCGTGGAGAAGAGCCATAGGGGGAAATGCACAGGAGGCGGCCGCCGCCGCGCGCAGCCTCGCGGATGCGCATCGGGCGCTGAAGGCCGACACCTCCATCCAGTTCAACCTGCAGCCCGCGCCGGCGCCGCCGGCGCCGCCTCTATGGCTGCGCTCCTTTTTCCACGAGCTCGGCCACGTCCTGAGGCCGATCGGCCGAGGGCTCGACTGGATCGGCAGCTTCATGCCGAACGCGCCTTATGCGCACATCTTCCTGTGGACGGTGCTGGCGCTGGCGGCGCTCGCTTTGGTGGCGCTGGCCGTCCAGCGGATCCGGACCGGCGAATGGCGGCTGCCCCGGCGGCGGCGCGCGGCCCTGAGCGCCGACGCCGAGGAAGAGCCTGGTTGGGCGCCCGAGGCGGCGCCGGCCCGCGCCTGGCTGAACGAGGCCGACGCGCTCGCCGGGCAGGGGCTTTATGCCGAAGCGGTCCATCATCTCCTGTTCCGCTCGGTCGAGGATTTGGCAAAACGCCGCCCGCGCCTCGTCCGGCCGGCGCTGACCAGCCGCGAGCTCGCCGCCGCCGAAGCGGTGCCGCCGGCGGCGCGCGACCTCTTCGCCCGCATCGCCCGCCTGGTCGAGCGCAGCCTGTTCGGCGGCCGCGCCGTCGATTCCGGCGACTGGTCGGCCGCGCGCATGGCTTATGCCGATTTCGTGCTGCCGCGGAGCTGGCGGGCATGAGCGACGTCGCACTCAGCGGCCAGGGCCCGACCGAGGGCGCCTTCAAGCCCGCGACGATGCTGCTGATCCTCGCGATCGGCATCATCGCCTTCGTCGCCATGCTGGTGCTTGGCGCCTATGCCCCCGATTTGCGCTCGGGCCATAATGGCGGCGCCCATGCTCTGTCCAATTCGGCGACCGGCTATAGCGGCATCGTCCGGCTTGCCCAGGCGACCGGCCGCAACCCGGTGATCGTCCGCAACGCGGCGATGCTCGACACCGAGGATCTGGTCGTCCTGACCCCCGAAAGCGGGTCCACCGACATGACCAGGCCGCTGGCGACGCGGGGGATGAAGCCGACCCTGATCGTGCTGCCCAAATGGCAGACCATGGCGGACAAGACGCACGGCGGCTGGGTTCGCGCGCTCGGCGTCGTCCCGGCCTGGGAGCCGGAAGGCGTCCTGAATCCGCAATATAAGTTGAAGGTCGGCCGCGAGTTCAGCCATGGCGCGCCGCTGAGGACCGTCCCCGGTTATGCGCCCGCGGAAATGCGGTTCACCGCCCCCGGCGCGCTGCAGACCGCGCGCGGCGACGGCTTCCGGCCGATCGTCGCCGACCAGGCCGGCCACGGCGTGCTCCTGCAGTTCGGCGACAAGCCCTTCTACGTCCTCGCCGATCCCGACCTCCTCTCCAACAAGGGCATGGCCGACGAACGCCAGGCGGCCGCGGCGCTGGCGATGCTCGACTTCCTCAACGAGACGGGGGCCAAATCGATCGCCTTCGACGTCACGCTGAACGGCCTCGGCCATTCGCCGAGCCCGCTCCGCCTCGCCTTCGATCCGCCCTTCCTCGGCACCACGCTCGCCATTGCCGCGGCCCTGCTGCTTGCCGCGCTGCAGGCGCTGACCCGCTTCGGGCAGGCGCGCCGGCCGGAGCGGGCGCTCGCTTTCGGCAAGGCGGCCCTGATCGACAACACCGCCGCTTTGGTCCGCAAGGCGGGCCGCGAGGCGTCGCTCGGGGCCCGTTATGCCGAGATGATCCGCGAGCGGGCGGCGACGTTCTTCGGCGTGCCGCAACGCCTCCAGGGCGCCGCGATCGACGATTATCTCGACGGGCTGGACGGGAGCGAGGGACAATTCTCGAAGCTCGCCCAGGCCGCGGCCGCGGCGCATCGCCGGGACGAACTGCTCGCCGCCGCGCGGGCGCTCCATCAATGGCAGGAGAAGACAGGGTGAAGGTCGAAGAGGTTCAGTCGCTCGCGGGCGAGATCAGGGGCGAGATCGCCAAGGCCGTCGTCGGACAGGAGGCGACGGTCGAGCTGATGCTCGTCGCCCTGTTCGCCGGCGGGCATATCCTCCTCGAAGGACCGCCGGTTACGGCGAAGACCCTGCTCGCCCACAGCTTCGCCCGCGCGGTCGGGCTCGATTTCGGCCGCATCCAGTTCACGCCGGACCTGATGCCGGGCGACATCATCGGCGCCAATCTGTTCAACTTCCAGACCTCGACCTTCACCCTGACCCGCGGCCCGATCTTCACCGAATTGCTGCTCGCCGACGAGATCAACCGGACGCCGCCCAAGACCCAGGCGGCTTTGCTCGAAGCGATGCAGGAGCGGACCGTCACCATCGATGGCGACAGCCTTGCGCTGAGCGACCGCTTCATGGTGGTGGCGACGCAGAATCCGATCGAGCAGCAGGGCGTCTATCCCCTGCCCGAGGCGCAGCTCGACCGCTTCCTGTTCAAGCAAAGCGTCGACTATCCCTCTGCCGAGGAAGAAAGGAAGATCATCGCCACCCACGGCGCCCGCAAGAGCGTGATGGAGCCCGCCGAATGGGGCGTCGAGCGCAAGGCCGACGCGGCCAAGATCGGCGCGGCGCTGGCGACGGTCGCCGGCATCAAGCTGGTCGACGAAGTGATCGACTATATCGCCGCGCTGATCCGCGGCACCCGCGACGTCGCCGACCTCGAGACCGGGGCCTCTCCCCGCGCCGGCGCGATGCTCGCCGGCGCCGCGCGCGCCCGGGCGGCGCTCGACGGGCGCGACTTCGTCATCCCCGACGACGTCAAGGCGCTGGCCCCGGCGCTGCTCCGCCACCGCCTGATCCTGTCGCCGGCGGCGGAGATCAACGGCCGCGCGGTCGAGGACGTGGTCACCGGCATCATCGAGACGATCGAGGCGCCGCGTTGATCTATCCGACGCGGACAGCGGTGCTGGCGGCGGCGGCGGGCGCGCCGCTGACGCTCGCCGTCGCCGCTCTCTCCCCCGGCCGCTGGTATGCCGGTCTCGGCTGGCCGGTGGCCGTGCTCCTTCTCTTCATCCTCGACGCCCTGCTCGCGGCGAGAAGCGGCGACGCCGCCGTCGCGGCGCCGGCCAAAGCCTATGTCGGCGAAACCTTCGACGCGACGGTGACCGTGACGCTGCGCGGCGGTTCGATCCCCGGCGCCGCGGCGGTCGCGATCGGCGCCAGTCCGCTCGTCGCATTGGAGGATGACGGCCGTCTTTGGGTGGGGTTGGAGGCGGGGCGCGGCGCGGCGTTGCTGCCGCTGACGATGGCGCGGCGCGGGCTCGCCCGGCTCGATCAGGTCTGGCTGCGCTGGCGCGGGCCGCTCCGCCTCGCTTGGCGGCAGCGGCGGATTCCGCTCGACATCGCCTTCCCGATCTTGCCCGACATCCGGCCTGTGCACGAGCATGGCGCCCAGATCTTCCAGCGTCACGCCTTACAGGGCCTGATCGCGCAGATGAACCGCGGCGAGGGCAGCGATTTCGACGCCCTGGTCGAGTTCCGCTCCGGCATGGACCGCCGCGCGATCGACTGGAAGCAGTCGGCGCGGCACATGAAGCTGCACGCCAAGGAATATCGGACCGAGCGCAACAGCCAGATCGTCTTCGCCGTCGATTCCGGGCGGCAGATGTCGGAGCCGGTCGCTGGCCTGCCCCGCGTCGACCGCGCCGTCTCCGCCACCCTGCTCACCGCCTGGATCGCGCTCAAGCTGGGCGACCGCGTCGCCCTCCACGCCTTCGACTCCCGCCCCCGCATCGCCAGCGGCCTCGTCTCCGGCGCCGCCGCTTTTCCCGAGCTGCAGCGCCTCGCCGCCGCGATCGACTATAGCGGCGACGAGACCAATTACACTTTCGCCCTGACCACGCTCGCGACGCGGCTGACGCGGCGGTCGATGATCGTCCTGTTCACCGAGTTCACCGACCTCACCTCCGCCGATTTCATGGTCCGGGCGGCGCGGCGGATGGTGCAGACCCATTTGCTGCTCGTCGTCGTGCTGCGCGACGAGGAATTGGAGACGATCGCCGGCCGCGCGCCCCGGGACGCGGACGACGTCACCCGCGCCGTGACCGCCGCCGCCTTGCTCAGGGACCGGAAGATCGCCCTCACCCGCCTTCAGCATCTCGGCGTCCACGTCATCGAGAGCGAATATGACAAGGTCGGCGAACGGCTGGTCGCCGGCTATATCGACCTCAAGCGGAGGAACCTGCTGTGAATCTAATGGGTCCGGACCCTGAAGCGTCGGCGATCGTCGAGGCGCGGCCGGCCCTGGTCAACGCCACCCGCTTCCGGGCGGCACACGAGGCGGACTGGGCCCGGCTCGATTTCTTGCTGAAGCGGCTGGAGAAACGCTCGATCCGGGTGCTCTCGGACGAGGACATCCTCGCTTTGCCGCTCCTCTACCGCACCACCCTCTCCTCCCTGTCGGTGGCGCGCGACACGTCGCTCGACCGCGGCCTCATCGTCTATCTCGAGCAATTGTGCACCCGCGCCTATTTCCAGATCTACGGCGTCCAGACCTCGGCCTGGCGTCAGCTCGGCCATTTCTTCGCCCGCGGCTGGCCGGAGTCCGTGCAGGCGATCTGGCGCGAGACGCTCGCCTGCGTGCTGCTGACCGCCGCGGCGGCGCTCGTCGCCTTCCTGCTGGTGCGGAGCGACCCCAGCTGGTTCTTCGGCATCATCCCCGAGGCGCTGGCCGGAGGACGCGACCCCTCCGCCTCGGCCGCGTCGCTGCGCGCGACGCTCTACGACAAGCATGACGACATGCTGACGACCTTCGCCACCTATCTCTTCACCCACAATTCGCAGATCGCGATCCTGTCCTTCGCTTTGGGCTTCGCCTTCTGCGTGCCGACCGTGCTGCTGATTGTCTATAACGGCCTGATGCTCGGCGCCTTCATCGCCGTCTTCGCGGCTAAGGGGCTGGCCTGGAACATGACCGGCTGGCTGATGATCCACGGCACCACCGAATTGTTCGCGATCAACATCTCCGGCGCGGCAGGCCTGCGGATCGGCATGGCGATCGCCTTTCCGGGCCGGGAGTCGCGCACCGAAGCGGCGGTGAAGGCCGGCCGTTCGTCGGCGACGGCGATGGTGGGGACGGTGATCATGCTCGCCGTCGCCGGCCTGCTCGAAGGGATCGGCCGCCAGACCGTCACCGACGACCTCACCCGCTATTTGATCGGAAGCGTCATGCTCGCCGGCTGGCTGCTCTATTTCTATCTGCCGCGGCGGCGGCCGGCCTGATGCGCCTCCCGTTCCGACGCGACCGGCCCGAAGGCCCGCGCTCGATGCGCCGCGCCTTCGTGACGCCCGAAGGCGTCGACCTACAGCTCGAGCTCGGCTCGGCGGGGACGCGGGCGGCGGCGTTCATGCTGGACGCCTTCATCATCCTGCTCGTGCTGATCGTCGCGACCATCGCCATCGTCCTGCTGTTCGTCGCGGCGAAGGCCGAGATCCTCGTCATCCTGTGGCTGCTCGGCTTCTTCGTGCTGCGCAATTGCTGGTTCTCCTTGTTCGAGATGGGCGGGCGCGGCGCCACGCCGGGCAAAAGGCTGATGGGCCTGAGGGTGGTGGCGCGGGACGGGGCGCGGCTCACCGGCGGCGCGGTCATCGCCCGCAATGCGATGCGCGAGATCGAGGTGTTCCTGCCGCTCTCCTTCCTCGGCGCGCAGGCGGCCGAAGGTGCGGCCGACGCCTTCCTCACCCTCTTCGCCTTGCTGTGGAGCGGCATCTTCCTGTTCTTCCCCCTGTTCAACCGCGACCGGCTGCGGGTCGGCGACCTCGTCGCCGGCACCTGGGTGGTGCGCGCGGTGGGCGGCGCGCTCGGCGCCGATCTCGCCGCGTCGCAGGCGCCG
>JAQGLF010000144.1 GCA_028293025.1 Alphaproteobacteria bacterium | reverse complement strand
GACCGGCCAGGCGGCGGCGATCATCGCGATCGTGAAGAGCGCCAGCACCGGGAAGAGGACGGCCAGCGCCCGCTCGGCGAAATCGAGCCCGGCCCTCAGCTCGCCTTCCTTGCCGACCTTGCGGTTGAACATCGGGATGAAGGCGGCGGAGAAGGCGCCCTCGGCGAAGAAGGCGCGGAACATGTTCGGCAGCCGGAAGGCGACGAAGAAGGCGTCGGACGCGAAGGTCGCGCCGACATAGGTCGCTTGCAGCGTGTCGCGGACGAGCGCGAGGATGCGGCTCGCCAGCGTCATACCGCCGACCGAACCGAGCGAGCGGACCAGATTCATGGCGCCTTGTCCGCGAGGCGGGCCGGAGCCGTCAAGCCAATCGGGCTGCCTGGGCTGCTCCGGCTCAGGCGAGGCCGGTCGTGTCGCCGGCTTCCTCGCTGTTGCCGGCTTCGCCGATCTCGCTTTGCGCCGAGCGCTGGAGGAACAGGCCATGGAAGTCGATCGGCTCGAGCAGCAAAGGCGGGAAGCCGCCTTCCTGCACCGTCTGCGAGACGATCTGGCGGGCGAAGGGGAAGAGGATGCGTGGCGCCTCGGCGAGCAGGAAGGGCTGGATCTGGTCCTCGGGCACGTTCCGCATCGCGACGAGGCCGGCATAGAGGAGATCGACGGCGAAGGCGGTCTGACCGTCGGCAGTGGCGCGGACTTCGACGCGGAGCGCCACTTCGTGGACGTCCTCGGCGAGTTGGCCGACGCCGATGTTGAAATCGACCTCGATCTTCGGCTGGGTCTGCCACTGGAAGACGGCGGGGGCGTTCGGATTCTCGAACGACAGGTCTTTCACATATTGGGAGATGATGCCGGCCTGCGGCTGGTTGTCCGCGCCGTTCGTCTGCTGCTCGCCGCCGACGCCTTCTTCTTCGGCCATTGTCCTACCTTCGGAATATGGGATGGGCCGCACCGCGGCCGGATGGGCCGGGCGGGTAGCAGGACCCGCCGGACCGTGCAACCGCGGCGGGAGTGGAACTCCGAGCGATTTGAATCCTTTCCTCCCTGAGCTTATGTTAACCGCATTCGCGTATCGGAGATTGTGGTGACCGTAGAGATCGTCCTGCTCGCCCTCGTGGCCCTGTTCGTCGGCCTGAGGCTCTATTCCGTGCTCGGCCGCCGCACCGGCCATGAGCAGCAACCGATCCTGCGCCCCGCCGAATCGCCGGCCTCGGCGGAGAGCGCGGCCGCCGCGCCCGAGCTCGCGCCGGAGCGTCCGGAAGCTTCAGGCCTCGTCTACGAGGAGCCCGCTGCGCCGGGCCTCCGGGCGATCGTCGGCGCCGACGCCGCCTTCGACGTCGGCCGTTTTCTCGAAGGCGCGCAATCCGCCTACCGGATGATCCTCGAAGCCTTCTGGAAGGGCGATCGCGAGGAATTGCGCCACCTCGTCGCCGGCCACGTCCTCGCCGCCTTCGAGCAGGCGATCGGCGAGCGCGAGGCGGAGGGCCATCGGCTCGAGAACCGGCTGGTTGCGATCGAGCGCACGGTGATCGAGGATGCCCGCCTGTCCGGCCGCAATGCCGAGATCGACGTCCGCTTCGACGCCGACATCGCCGCGGTGACCCGCGACAAGGAGGGCATCGTCATCGCCGGGACCTTGAGCGACGCCATCCCGACCCATGACGTCTGGACCTTCCGCCGCGATCTTCGCAGCGGGGATCCGAACTGGCAGCTCGTCGAGACCGACGAAGCCGCCTGAGGCGGCCACAAAAACTTTCCTGCTGACCGCAGCGGAGCGCTATCGCGCTTCCGTGGCAGGTCTCGAATCATCCATTATCGACGGGCGAAGGCGGGTCGGTTTCCACCGCTTCTGCCTCTTCGGCCTGCTCGTCCTCCTCGCGAGCTGCGCGCAGCAGGCGCCTCGGCCCGCGCCGTCGATGCCGCCGGTTCCGTCGTCTCGGCCGGTGCCGCCGCCGATGGCGCCGCAGCCTTCGCCCACGCCCCAGCGCCCGCCGCCGCCGGCCAATGCAGTCGCCCTGGGCGTCGTTCCGGGGCCAGCGCTGCCGGCGCTCGACCCGATTGGCGCGGAACGCGCCTGGAGCGCCTTTCGGACCAGCTGCCCCGCTTTGACGCGGCGACAGGATTCGAGTGGGCTCACCCGGCCGGAGGATTGGCGCCCGCTCTGCGACGCGGCGCGGCCGGCCGATCCCGCCGCCTGGTTCGCCGATAATTTCGAGCTCGTCCGGGTGGGCGACGGCGCCGCTTTCGTCACCGGCTATTACGAGCCCCAGATCGCCGCCTCGCGCACCCATGATCCGGGCTATGACGTGCCGATCTACGGCCGCCCGCCGGACCTGGTCGAGCAGGATGCGGCGACGGCGGCCGCCACCGGGACCCCGCGGCGGGGCCGGCTCGAAGGTGATACGATCGTCGCTTATTACGAGCGCGGCGAGATCGAGGACGGCGCGCTGGCCGGCCGCGGCCTCGAAATCGCCTGGGCGCGGGATCCGGTTGAGCTTTTCTTCCTCGAAATCCAGGGCTCCGGCCGGCTCCTCCTTCCCGACGGGACGATCATGCGGATCGGCTATGCCGGGCAGAACGGCCGCGACTATGCCGGCATTGGCCGGCTGATGCGGGACCGAGGGCTGCTCCAGCCGGGGCAGACGAGCATGCAGGGCATCGTTGCCTGGCTGGGCGCGCATCCGGACGAGGGCCGGGCGCTGATGCGCGAGAACAAGAGCTATGTGTTCTTCCGGGAGCTGACCGGCGCCGGCCCGGTCGGCGCGCTGGGCGTGGCGGTGACGCCGCGCGGCACCGTCGCCGCCGACCCGAAATTCGTGCCTTTGGGCGCCCCCGTCCTGCTGCAGCTCGATCGGCCGGAAGCGAGCGGCCTCTGGGTCGTGCAGGATACGGGCGGGGCGATCAAGGGCGCGAACCGGTTCGACACCTTCTGGGGCGCGGGGGAGGAGGCGGCGCGGATCGCCGGCGGCATGCAGGGCAAGGGCAGCGCCTATATCCTGCTGCCGAAGGGCGCTTTGGCGAGGTTGAACGGGGCGAGGCCGGGTGCGCCGGCTCAATTCTGAGGAGGAAAGGCTCTGGGCGCGGGTGGTCGAGAGCGTCCGCCCGCTGGCGCCGCGCATCGCCGCCCCGGCACCGGCGACACCGGAAGCCGCGCCGGCCCCCACTCCAAAGCCAAGGCAGCCCGCCGGCCGGCCGCAAGCGCCGCCGCCGTTATCGCGGCCGGTGCCCGGCGCAACGCTCGACGGGAGCTGGGACCGGCTTCTTTCGCGTGGGCTGGTCCAGCCGGACGCGATCCTCGACCTGCACGGCCACAATCTCGCCACCGCCCATCATCTGCTCGACCGCCGGCTGGAGCAGGCGATCGGCGAGGGCGCCCGGCTGCTGCTGCTCGTCACCGGCAAGCCGCCCGGCGCGGAACGGCCGGTCAAAAGGGGCGTGATCCGCGCCGCGATCGGCGACTGGCTCGCCGCGTCCCGCCATGCCGGCCGGATCGCCGCGGTGCGCAACGCGCATCCGCGCCATGGCGGCCTCGGCGCGCTCTATATCGTCCTGCGTCGTCCGCGCCGGCCCTGAAGACCAGGGCCTGAACACCAAATCGTAACCCGCTTCGTCTTAAGGCTGCATCGGGGCATGCGTCCGGCAGGGGGCCGGGCGATGGAGTGGGGGAAGACGGCGATATGCGCGCGACCGTCGGCAGGATCAGCAACCATGTGCTTTCGGTCTGCGCCGGCGCGGCGGCCTTCGCCTTGACCCTGCTCGGCTTCCTGCTGCTCGGCACGATCGACCAGCAAGTCGTCGCATCGCTCTTCATCGGTCTCTTCGCGCTCGCCGTCGTGCGGCTCGCCGCCGAACGGCCGAACAGCGCCCAGGCCCAGGCGATGGCGGCGCTCAGCGAGCGCTTGCTGGCGGTCGGCCGCGGCGATCTGGTTTCGCCGGCTCCGGAAATGCTGAGGCGCGAGGTGCCGGCGGTGGCCGCGGCGATCGACGCCTTGTTCGAGCAGGTCCGCTCGACCCTCGACGATGCGCATGCGCTCGCCATGTACGACCCGGTCACGGCGCTTCCCAACCGCATCCACTTCCGCCGCGAGGCCGAGCGGCTCCTGCAGGCCCGCAAGGCCGACGAGGGCGCCGCTTTGCTGTTCATCGACCTCGACGACTTCAAGGACGTCAACGACCAGTTCGGCCACGCCCATGGCGACCAGGTGCTGATCATGGTCGCCAACCGCCTGCGCGTCGTCGTCAAGGCGGAGACCGAGAATGGAAGCCTGTCGCCGCCAATCCTCGCCCGGCTGGCCGGCGACGAGTTCACCATGTTGCTGCCGGGAGTCGGCGCGAAGGAAGAGGCGCAACGCGTCGCGGAAAGGGTGCTCACCGCTCTGGCCGAGCCGTTCCGGCATGCCGGCCATGTCTCGCGCCTCGGCGGCTCGATCGGCATTGCGCTCGGCCCCGATCACGGCACCGGGCTGACCGACCTGATGAAGGCGGCGGATCTCGCAATGTATCAGGCGAAGGCCCAAGGCCGCTCCCGCGCCTGCCTTTTCGGCGATCCCGCGCTGGCCCTGCGCACGCCGCGCCTCGTCCGCGCGTCCTAGGCGGTATCGACCTTCAAGCTTCGCGCCCCGACTCCCTCTCCCCGGCGGGGAGAGGGTGGGGTGAGGGGAAACGCCCGACACCCCACCCGGCCCTCCCCCTCCAAGGGGGAGGAGATTTCATGGCTGAACGTCGATACGCCCGGGCCTAAGACCTCAAGCGAGCGCGCTCTCCACGATCCGCGCATAGATGCGCTGGAGCATGCGGATATCCTCGACCGCGGCCGCTTCGTCGAGCTTGTGCATCGTCGCATTGGGCAGGCCGAAATCGACCACCGGACAGAGCGCGATCAGGAAGCGTCCGTCCGAGGTTCCGCCGGCGGTCGAGAGCTCCGGCTCGATCCCGGTCTCGGCCCGGATCGCCTCGGTCACCAGCGCGTAGAGCCGGCCCGGAGGCGTCAGGAAGGCCTCGCCCGAGATCTTCGCCTCGACCGTCGCGCCGGGCGCCTCCCGCGCGATGGTTTCGCGGACCAGGGCGACGAGATCCTCGCCGCGGTGGAGGTTGTTGAAGCGGATGTTGAGCTGCGCCGTCGCGGCGCCCGGAATGACGTTGGTCGCGCTCGTCGGCGTGGCCAGGGCGGTGATTTCGAGGTTCGACGGCTGGAAGGTCTCGGTGCCGTCGTCGAGATGCAGCGAATCGAGCGCCGTCAGCGCCCGCGCCAGCTTCGGCACCGGATTGTCGGCGCGATGCGGATAAGCGACATGGCCCTGCAGGCCGGGGACCGTGATCCACATGTTGACGGTGCCGCGCCGGCCGATCTTGACGACGTCGCCGAGCCGCGCCTCCGAGGTCGGCTCGCCGATCAGGATCATGTCGGGCCGGATGTTGCGCTCCGCCATCCAGGCCATGATCGCGCGGGTGCCGTAAGTCGACGGCCCTTCCTCGTCGCCGGTGATCAGCAGGCTGATCCGCCCGCCATGCCCGTCGAGCCCGGCGCAGGCGGCGACGAAGGCGGCGATGCCGCTCTTCATGTCCACGGCGCCGCGTCCGTAAAGGAGACCGCCGCGAATCTCGGGCCGAAACGGATCGGACGTCCAGCCCTCCCCAGGCGGCACCACGTCGAGATGGCCCGCAAAGCCGAAATGCACGCCGCCGCCGCCGCGGGTGGCGAACAGATTCTCGACCGGCCCGTCGGGCGGCTCGCCGGTGATAAAGCGGTGGACCTCGAACCCGAGCGGCGTCAGCGCCTCCTCCAGCACGTCGAACGCGCCTGCGGAGCGGGGCGTGACGCTGGGGCAGGCGATCAGCCGTGCCGCGAGGTCGACCGGGTCGATTGCGTGGGTCATCGCCCTTCGCCTAGCAAGGGCGGCAGAACTTGCACAGGGAAGAGGGACCATGCCGAAGATCGATCTCGAAGCGATCGAGCAGATCAACCGTACCGGCTATCCGGCTCCGTTCGATCGGGGGGTGCAGGGCCGCTGGTACCGGCGGCTGGCGCCCGCGGGCGGCCTCACCGCTTTCGGTGTCAGCCAGGTGGTGCTGAAGCCGGGGGCGTGGTCCTCGCAGCGGCATTGGCACGCCGGCGAGGACGAATTCCTCGTCATGGTCTCGGGCGAAGCCGTGCTCGTCGACGATCAGGGGGAGCATGTGCTGCGGCCGGGCGACTGCGCCGCCTTCCCGATGAACGACGGCAATGGGCACCACGTCCAGAATCGCGGCGACATCGACTGCGCCTTCGTCGTGGTGGGGGCGGGCACCAATCTCGGCGGGGATTATCCCGACATCGACCTGCGCTTCACCGCCGAAGGGGGATATGTCCATAATGACGGCCGCCCTTATCCAACGAAGCGCGTTCCCTAGGCCCGAAGGACCGATACCAACGACAGAAGGGATCCATCTGGGCGCGACCCGTCTTAAGCCGCCGGCGCCTCATATTGCTCGATCACCCAGGGCTCCTCCTGAGCGGCCTCAATCCATTCGCGCATCCACGGATGGGCGAGCATCGCCTCCATATAAGCGGCGGCAAAGCGGGGGACCGGGACCGAATAGGTGACGAAGCGGGTGACGACCGGCGCGAACATGATGTCGACGGCCCCGAACGTGCCGAACAGATAGGGGCCGCCGCTGCCGTGCCGTGCCCGCGCCTGCGCCCAGAGCTCGAGGATGCGGACGATCTCCGCGCGCGCGTCGTCGGAGATGTCGCGCGGCGGCAATTGTCGGCGCACGTTCATCCCGTATTCGCGGCGCAGCGTCGAATAGCCCGAATGCATCTCGGCTGCCATCGAGCGGGCCATGCCGCGGGCGACGTCGTCCTTCGGCCAATAACGGGCGCGGTCGGTCTTGTCGGCGAGCCATTCGACGATGGCGAGCGAATCCCAGATGACGGTCTTGTCGTCCCACAGGATCGGCACCTTGCCGCCGGACGGCGCGAACTCGTCGCCGGCGCGGCGCTTGTACCAATCCTCGTCGAACATAGCGACGGTGATATCCTCGAACGGCAGGCCCGACTGCTTCACCGACAGACAGCCGCGCAGCGACCAGGACGAATAGGCCTTGTTGCCGATGATCAGCTTCAGCATGCCGCCGTCCTCAAGGCATGTCGCCCCAATGGTGGAGCAGGTTGCGCTGGACCAGCTGCAGTCGCGCAAAATTTGCGGGGTCCATGTTGAGTCCCTCCAGCGCCGCGACCTCGTTCAGCTCGTAGAGCAGGTCGCGGCGGAACTGGTCGGCGACCCGGCTCTGGATGAAGGTGATGCCGGCCAGCCGCTCGCCTTGCGTCACCGGCTCGACCTCGTGGAGCATCGACGAGGGATAGACGATCGCCGAACCGGCCGTGAGTCGGAAGCGCTCCTCGCGGCTGCCGACCTGGATGCGGAGCGCGCCGCCTTCATAGGCGTCGGGGGCGGAGAGGAAGATCGTGCAGCTGAGGTCGCAGCGTATCGGCTTCTCGCCGATCGGCAGATAGGCCGCGTCGGCATGGTTGCCGTAATGCATGCCCGGAACGTAGCGGCTCAGCATCGGCGGGGCGATGACGACCGGGAAAGCGAAATTGACGAAATCCTCGCTGGCGTAGAGCGCCCGCGCCATGCCGTCGGCGGCATCCTTGTCGTAGAGCTGGAGGTTGTTCTTGACCGTCGAATGCGGGTTGCTGCCGCGCCCGTCCTGGAATTGCGAGCGGGCGGCGAGCTGGCGCAGCGCCTCGACCTGCGGCGGGGTGAGGAGGTCGGGAAGCTCCTTGAACATGGCGGGACGATTAGGGCCTGTGTCCGGTTCCGGCAACGGTCCTGATCGTCCGGGGCAGCCGGACATTCGCAGCCGGTCCACTGGTCCTGCCGTCCGAGGCTGCTATTGGGACGCATGCCCAGCCGGCGTTCCGTCCTTGCGGGAATAAGCTCCCTCGCCGCCTTGGCGCTGCCGCGGACCGCACCGGCGGCGGACGCGCCTCGCAAGCCGCCGCGCCTCCGGCCCGGCGACACGATCGGGTTGATCGCGCCGGCGATGTTCAGCGACGATTTCGTCGAAGTCGAGCAGGTGAAGAGCGCGATCGCGTCGATGGGCCTGGTGCCGAAGCTCGGCCGCTATGTGACCGCGCGCTACGGCTATCTTGCCGGCACCGACCGCATGCGGGCCGAGGACATCAATGCGATGTATGCCGACGAGGCCGTCCGCGCCGTCTTCGCAGTGCATGGCGGCTGGGGCTCCGCGCGTCTCCTCCCGTTTCTCGACTGGGACGTGATCCGCCGCAATCCCAAGCTTCTGGTCGGCTTCAGCGACATCAGCGCGCTCCACCTCGCCTTCGCGGCGCGGGCGGGCTTTCCCACCATCCACGCTCCGAACGCGGCAAATGGCTGGGACGAGATGAGCCGGGACAGCTTCCGGAGCCTCGCTTTCGCGGCCGAGACTCCCTTGTTCCGCAATCCGGAGGCGGGCGCGCTCGATCCGCTCGCGCAGGAGCGCTGGCGCACCACGGTGATCCGGCCCGGCAAGGCCGCCGGCATTCTGGTCGGCGGCAATCTCTCCGTCCTCGCCTCGCTCGTCGGCACGCCCTGGCTTCCGGCCTTCGAAGGCAAGATCCTGTTTCTCGAAGAGACGGGCGAGGCGGAATATCGGATCGACCGGATGATGACGCAGCTGGAACTCGCCGGTATCCTCGGCAAGGTCGCCGGAATCGTCTTCGGCCAGTGCACGCGCTGCACGGCCGGAACCCCCAATTACAGCGGCTTCACCGTCCCCCAGCTGCTCCAGCAGCATCTGGCGCCGCTCGGGGTGCCGGCCTTTCACGGCGCCAATATCGGCCATGTCGCCAACCAGCTCGCCATGCCCGTCGGCGTACGGGCGGAGATCGATGCCGCGGCCGGAACCATCCGGATCCTGGAACCGGCGGTGGCTTAGCGGGGATGGGCATGGCCGTCAGGCTAAGCGGCGTGCTCGCACTCGGTCATGATAGGATTGGTAAAGCGCGGCGTCGGAGCAGGCGCCGCCCGCAGCTTCGCATCAGGAGCTGCGCGAGGAGGTAGCAGCCGAGGCTCGCCACCAGTGACAGGGGGATCAGCCAATATCCCAGGAGTTCGTTTCGGCCCGGCGTCGCCGCGAAGAAACCGAGCGCGAACAGATCCGGCCCGGTCCATAGGCCCACATAGGCCGGCGCCACGGGCTTGAGGATCGCGATCGCGAGGAATGCCAAACCCAAAGCGAAGAGCAGACTGCTCGTAAAGCCCGCCGCAAGCGCGACGATGCTCCTCGTGGCGCGGCCGAGCATGTTGGAGAGGAGCAGTCCCGGGGAAGAGCGGGCGAGGGCCCGCTCGAGTTCATGATCCTCCAGATATCCTCTGGCGAAGAGCTCCGGCCAGCCAAGCTTGGCGAGCGCCGCATCAACCGGCGTTCCCGACGCAAGGCGCTCGGTGATGTGGCTCTCGATCTCGGCGACGATTGACAGGCGATCTGCCTCGGGGAGGGGCCTCAGGGATGCGGCCAGGCGGGCCAGATAATCGTCGACTGCAACGGCACGCTGCGGGAATTGCGTCATCGATCTTCCTCTACGATTTCAGACATGGCGAGGCGGAACGCCACCCAGGCTTTCGTCATCGCGCTATGGGCGGCGGCGCCGTCGCCGGTCAGCTGATAGAATTTGCGCGGATGCGGCCCATCGTCGGTGACCCAGCGTGACTTGAGCTTCGATTCCTTCTCGAGGCGCGCGAGCAGCGGATACAAAGCGCCTTCAGTGACGATCTCACCCGCGCAATTCGCCTGCTCCAGTATCTGCAAGCCATAGGCCTCTCCTCGGCCGAGGACGCTCAGCACGACCAACTCGGCTGCACCCTTGCGGAGCTGGGCAATCCATGACGCGATCTCCATGACCGCTATATGGCACAGGGTATCATGCTATGCAAGGTATCATTCTTCGAAGGAGGCCCTGCAGTCGCGGGTGACCGCGCGGGGCAGGACACTGATGCCAGCCGAATGTCCGCAAACCGGGCGTACGGGCTGCCGCTTCTTCCCTCCAGCCCGGTCAGCCGCAGAAGTCAGGACGCATTCAGCGCCACCGCCGCGCGAATGAGGGCCTTCAACGCCTCCTCGTCGATCGTCTCGCCTTCGCGGAAGTCGATGGCGCGGCGGGTGTTGCCGTCGAGGCTGGAATTGAAGAGGCGCGACGGGTCGGCGAGCGCGGCCCCCTTGGCGAAGGTCATCTTGACGACGGCCTTGTAGGTCTCGCCGGTGCAGATCATGCCGTCGTGATACCAAACCGGAACTCCGCGCCACTTCCACTCCTCGACCATTTCTGGATCGGCCTGCCTGATCAGGGCGCGGAGCCGGGACAGCATCTCGCCCCGCCAGTCGCCCAGCTCCCTGATCCTCTCGTCGATCAGCTCGGACGGAGATTTTCCTTGCTCGGACACGCTCTTGCTCATGTTTCTTCTTTCCGTTTCTCTTGTTTCCTGCGCCGAACGGGCGCTAGCGGACAGTCGCGAAGCCGTTGAGACAGCCGGCGACGGTGGGAACCTCGACCGCGGCCTTGTCGAGCCAGCGCAGGCCGTCGGCGATCGCTTCCGAATGATCGCGCCGCGCCTGCGCGAGCAGCGCCGCGCGCTCGCGGGGGCCGAATTCATGCTCGATCGCCTTGGAGTAGCGGCCCATCAGCGGATGGCGCGCGAGGCGCCCGGCTCCGTCGGCGTCGAGCTCCAGGCCCAAGAAGGAGGCGAGAGCCTGGAGGCTCTCGGCCGGCGCGGCGAGGAAGGAATCGAAGTCCGTCCACAACGTCGCGCCTTCCGGAAGCGTCTCCCGGGCCTGGTGGAGGCTGGTCATCTCGGCCGCCCAGGCCATCGCCACCTTCTCGCCTTCCGTCATTTCCCACAGCTTCCAGCGATGCGCGCCGCTGCGGCGGTGGAGGCGGCGCAGCCGGGCGGCGGCCGTGGCGCGAAGATCGCGCCGCGAATTGTCGCCGGCGAGGATCGTCTCGATGTAACGCTGCGGGGAAGCCATGAGGAGGAGCGTCTTCGCGCCGGCCGGCACCAGCTCGGCGGCGCTTTCGCTGGTGAAGCTGGTCGCTTTCACCATCGCCCTCTGTTCCGGGCGGAAGGTGCGGGAGAGCAATGCCGTCATGACGTCAAGCCGGGCGGGCAGGGAAGCGGGGTCCCACAGGGCCTCGGCCTGCCCGCGCTCCTCCAGCATGTCGTGGAAGGTGCGGACGACCAAAGGCTCGCGCAGCGCCAGCAGGTCGGGCAGCTCGCCGAGCAGGCGCGAGATGAGGGTCGAGCCGACATGGCCGATGTGGAAGATATAGTGGACGTCGCGGCGCGCTTCGGCCGACACCGATGCGGCCAGAGCCGGCCAGTCGACCACCTGCCGCTCCTGTTCCGGCCGGAGCGAGCGCTCGTCGAGGAACGCCGCGTCGCGATACTCCGCCTCGCTCCTGCGGACGAGCAGGACGCGGTCGTTGATCGGGTCGAGAAGCTGCGGGAACCACGCCGGGGGCGGCGCCGGCGTCGCAACGGGGCTGGTCATCTTGCCGCGCCCCGGGGGCAAGAACGGGGGCGGCGGCCGTCGAAAGCCGCCGCCCCCTGAGCCTCAGGCCTCGTCGGGGGCCTTGGCCTCGCCCTCGGCGCTTTCGCCTTCGGCTTCGGCCGGTTCGGTCGGGATCTCGCCGGGCTCGGCATTGGGGTCGCGCTCCTCGGTGAAGCCTGCGACGTCCTTTTCGAACATCTCGGTCATCACGTCCACGCCCTGAGCCTGGAGATCGGCTTCCTCGGGCGAGCGCGCGACGTTGACGTGGATCGTCACCGACACTTCCGGGTGGAGCGCGATGCGGACGTCCTGCAGGCCGATCGCCTTGATCGGCTTGTCGAGCACGATCTGGTTCCTGGCGATCTTGTGGCCCTGCGCCTCCAGCGCCTCGGCGAGGTCGCGCGCCGAGACCGAGCCGTAGAGCTGGCCGGTATTGGAGGCCTGGCGGATCAGCTGGACGGTGGCGCCTTCGACCTTCTTCGAATCGATCTGGGCGACGCCGCGGCGCTCGGCATTCTGCGTTTCGATGCGCTCGCGATTCGCCTCGAACACCTTGCGGTTCGATTCGTTGGCGCGCAGCGCCTTGCCGTTGGGAAGCAGGAAGTTACGGGCATAGCCGTTCTTCACCCTCACCACGTCGCCAATGGCGCCGAGCTTCTCGATCCTTTCGAGCAGGATGATTTCCATGGCTCGAGCTCCTTATCTGACGACGTAGGGGAGGAGGCCGAGATGGCGCGCGCGCTTGATCGCCTGGGCGAGCTCGCGCTGCTTCTTGGCCGACACCGCGGTGATGCGGCTGGGGACGATCTTGCC
>JAQGLF010000140.1 GCA_028293025.1 Alphaproteobacteria bacterium | reverse complement strand
CCGCCAGCGGGTGCGGGCCGACGAAGCTCTCCTTCAGCGCGTAGAGCGGCGAGGTGCCGATGTCGCCGAAGACGATGCCGATCGCGCCGAGCGCGAGCTTCGGCAGCGGCTCGGCGGGGCCGTGATGCGCCGGCGATTCGTCGCGGACGTCTGGCAAAGCGGCGGTGGCGGTGGACAGGGTGAAGCCTCGGGAAGACCGGAAAGGCCTGGCGAGGAGGCGCTTTGCGCCGCCACGCCGTAAAGATTCCACCGGGCGTGGAGAGCCCTGGATAAAAGCGGCGTAAAAATCGCCGCCGGCGCCTATTTCTCCAGCGTGAGGAAAGCGGTGACGCCCGCCGCCACCGCCAGCACCGCCGCGACGATCGCCGCGGCGTGGAACGCGCCGGTGAGGCTCGCGCCGACCTCGGCGATCACCGCGCCGGCGAGCGCGGTGGCGATCAGCCCGCCGGTGCGGGCGATGGCGCTGTTGAGGCCGGAGGCGGTGCTGGTGTGGCGGCTGTCGACCGACGACAGCACCGCCGTGGTCAGCGGCGCGACCGCGCCGGCCATGCCAAGGGCGATCAACGCGATGCCGGGCAGGATGGTCGTCCAGTAGCTCGCCTGGGGCTCGGCGCGGATCATCAGGGCGAAGCCGGCGCCGGTGACGATCGGGCCGAGGGTCAGCGGCCAGCGCGGCCCGATCTTCCCCGTCAGCCGCCCCATCAGCCGCGATGCTGTGCCGATCACGATCGAGAAGGGCAGCAGGGCGAAGCCCGCCTGCAGCGGCGTGTAGCCGCCGCCGACGATCAGCAGATAGGGGAGGAGGACGAGCAGCCCGCCGAGCGCGCCATAGAGGAGGAAGGTCAGCAGGCTGAGGCCGACGAAAGGCCGCGACCCGAACAAGGAGAGGGGCATCATCGCCCGCTCGCCGCGCTTCTTCTCGGTCAATAGGAACAGGGACAGGAGGACGATGCCCGCCCCCAGGCCGATCCAGGTCTGCGCGGAGGCCCGGTGCTGGCTCGACCAGAGGGTGAGCGCCCAGGTCAGGGCGCCAAGCGCGAGGGTGGCGAATATGCCGCCGAGCCAGTCGAGCGGCTCGCGCCCTTCGGCGCTTTCCCTCACATAGAGCCAGGCGATGGCGATCGCCGCCGCGGCGACCGGAAGGTTGAGATAGAAGATCGCGCGCCAGCCGATCGCGTCGACCAGCCAGCCGCCGAGCGGCGGGCCGATCGCGCTGGCGATCGCCCCGGCGGCCGCCCAGGTGCCGACCGCCCGGCCGCGCGCCTCGCCCTCGAACGAGCTGCCGAGGATGCCGAGGCTGTTGGGCATCAGAAGGGCGGCGCCGATGCCCTGCACCGCGCGCGCGGCGAGCAGCACGGTCAGGCTCGGCGCCAGGGCGCAGCCGATCGAGGCCAGCATGAACAGCAGGATCCCCGCGATCAGGGTCCGCCGCCGGCCGTAATGGTCGCCCGCCGCCCCGCCCAGCAGGAGCAGGGCCGAGAGCGGCAGCAGATAGGCGTTGATCGTCCATTGCAGATCGGCGGCGCCGCCGTGAAGGTCTCTGCCGATCGCCGGCAAGGCGACGTTGGTCACCGATCCGTCGATGAAGGCGAGGCTCGACGCCAGCATCGTCGCGGCGATTGTCCACGAGGGATGAGGCACGAACCCGCACTTCGTCGCTTCGGCGCTCGCGCGGTCGCAGGGGGCGGAAAGCGCGGTGTTCAAAAGGGCCTCCCCAACGAGCGCGTGCCGGCCCGATCCTGTCGAAGCCCGAATCCCGATTTGGAACAGATTCCAATGCGATTGTTACGCCACCGGGCTTCGACCTTGGTGTATCCGATTCCGCCGGCGCCCGCGAGAGGCGCCAGGATAGAGGAGAGGATCATGCGCGACCTTCATGCTTCGGAATTCGGTTTCGTCTACGGCGCCGGCGGCGGCGGCAAGAGCAACTGCGGCGGCGGCAAGGGCGGCAGCAACAAGCACAGCACCAAGAAGCACAGCACGAAAAAGCACAGCACCCGCGGCAAGGGCGGCTCCGGGCGCTGCGGCTGAACGCTCCAAGGACGGGGCGGTCCGCACGGTCCGCCCCGTCCTTCTTTTTCCAGGCGACACCATTAACGCTCGCGCGCGTCCTGTCGCAGAGCGGGACAGCGAAAATCGGCCACTTTTCAGCGGCGATCATCTGCGGCAGCGCATCTCCACCCACTCTCGGGCAAGCAGAAATGGAGTTGGACATGCGCGATCTTCAGGCATCGGAACTGAGCTTCGTCTACGGCGCCGGCGGCGCCGGCAAGAACGGCGCGTGCGGCGGCGGCAAGGGCGGCAGCACCAAGAAGCACAGCACCAAGAAGCACAGCACGAAAAAGCACAGCACCCGCGGCAAGAGCGGCGGTTCCAAGCGCTGCGGCTGAACGGCTAAGGCGGGGCGCGCTTTTCCGGCCGCCCCGCCTTCGATTCTGCCCGGGACCGCAAAGCAATCTTCACCTTTTTCTGGTGAAGCAAACGGCACGTTCACTGGGGGGCGGTTTTGGGCAGGATCGATCCTTTCACGGCGGCGTCGATCGAGGACGCCAATGTCGAATTGCTCTGGCTGCTCGGCCAGCCGCAACTTCAGGACTATCTCTCCTTCGTGAAGCATAAGGCGGTGGGCGGCCGCGGCGCCGACCCCGCGGCTCTGGCCGACGAATGGCGCGCCGCGAACGACGTCTACCACCAGCTCGAAACCGAAGAGGCCGGAATTGCGGACAGCGCCGAGGCGCGGCCGCTCGACCCGCAGCTGGGGCCGATGGCCGAGGCCCTGCGCGCCCATCCCTGGTATCGCGAGACCTTCGACACTTTGCCGGCAACGGTCGAGATGGTCGAGCTCGACAAATTGATCGTCTACCAGATTTCCGTCTCGAACCTCTTTTCCGGCGCGAAGGCGCAGGGGCTGGGGCCCGATCCGACGCCGGAAGACCTGTTCAATTTCTGCCTGCCGCTCGAGCGGGACAATCCACCGGTGCGGATCGAGCGCCTGTCGGGCGACCGCTGGCTGTTCACTTCGCCCTCGACCGACATCCGCTCGCACGAGGCGCGCCCGCTCGGCGCCGCCCAGCTCGCCGCCTTCACCAGCTCCGGCCCGGTCGCCGGCGGCCTCGCCTTGCTGGTCGGCTTCGGCTGCAACTTCATGTCGGTGATCCGCAGCGACAAGAGGATGGTGCTCCACAACGGCTATCACCGCGCCTGCGCCCTGCGCGCGCTCGGCGTTACCCACGCGCCCGCCATCGTCCAGGAAGTGACCCGCAAGGACGAATTGCGCGTCGCCGCCAGCGAATCGGTGACCGCCGATCCGGCCTTCTATTTCCTTGCGGCGCGGCCGCCCTTGCTGAAGGATTTCTTCGATCCGCGCATCGCCAAAAAGCTGGCGGTGCGGCCGATGCAGCACAGCGTCGAGATCGAGTTCAAGTTCAAGGACTACACGCGCACCGACTGGTCAGAATGAGCAGGTCGCCACGTCCTCCGGACGTGGCTGCGGAGTGCGGGGCACTCCGCACCTGCTCATCCCCGCGGCCAAGCGGCGGCCGGGATGAGTAAGGGATCAGAATGAGGGCATGGATCGCGGCCCGGTGTGCGGGTCCGCGCGCAGCGGGGCGACGGCGCCCGACTGACCGACCCTGATCAGCTTGCCCTCCTCCATCCGGTAGACGAGATCCGCCCGGGCGACGAGCGCGGGGCGGTGGGCGATGACGATGCGGGTGATCGGCAGCCGAACGATCATGTCGCCGATCGCCGCCTCATTCTCCTCGTCGAGATTGGCCGTGCCCTCGTCGAGGAAGAGCGCGTCCGGGTCGCGATAGAGCGCGCGGGCGAGCATGATCCGCTGCCTTTGGCCGCCGGACAGGGCCGCGCCCATGTCGCCGACCAGGCTCTGATAGGCCATCGGCATCCTGACGATGTCCTCGTGGATGCGGGCGAGCCGCGCCGCCAGCTCGATCCGCTCGAGATCGGGATTCTGGTCGAAGAAGCAGATATTGTCGGCGAGCGTGCCGGTCAGGAGCTGGTCGTCCTGCATGACGGCACCGATGCGGGCGCGCCACACGCCGGTGCTGGCCGGCCCGAGCGGCACGCCGTCGACGACGATGCGTCCGGCCGAGGGCAGGAGCAGGCCGAGCATCAGCCGCATCAATGTGGTCTTGCCGACGCCGGAGGGGCCGGTGATCGCGACGAAGGCGCCTCGCGGGATGTCGAGCGACAGATTGTCGAGGATCGCCGCCTCGGTCGGACTGTAGGAGAAAGCGAGGCCTTCGATGCGGATCGACGGCGGCTCCATGTTCTGCGGCCGCGGCAGCAGCCTTATCTCCTCGCGCTTGTGGCCGACGATGTCGGACAGGCGCTCGAGATGGAGGCCGATCAGCCGCCATTGCTGCGCTTGCTCGACCAGGCTGACCGCGCTGCCCATGAAGCTCGACCGGTAAGCGAGGAAGGCGAGGAGGAGGCCCACCGTCAGCCGCTGGTCGATCACCGCCAGCGCTCCGAAATAGGTGGTGAGCAGGAGTTGGAGGGCGAAGAGCAGATTCTCGCCGAAGGTCAGGCGGATGCCGTAGGTGCGGGTTCGGTAGCTGGCCGAGATGACGTCGGCATAGCGGTTACGCCAGCCATTCTCGCGCATCGCCTCGTGGCCGTGGAGCTTGATCGCCCGCATCGCCCGCAGGCTCTCCATCAAATAGGTCTCTTCGCCGGCGCGGGCGATGATCTCCTCTTCCGAGCGGCGGCGAAGGCCGGGGAAGAGGAGGAAGCCGTAAGCGAGATAGACGCCGGACGTGACGACCACGAACAAGGTGAGCGGCACGCTGATCAAGGCCATCACCACCAAAGTGGTGACGGCAAGCCCGGAATCGATGAGGACGTTGACCAGCCCCTGGCTGAGGATCGACTGGATCGGCTGGATCGAGCCGATGCGCGACAGGAGGTCGCCGACATGCCGCCGCTCGAAATAGGACAAGGGAAGGCGCAGCAAATGGCGGAAGACGTTGCCGCCGAGTTGCAGCGACAGCGACTGGCCGAGCGTCAGCACCACCCAGGAGCGAAGGCCGCGGGTGACGGTGTAGAAGAGGTGGATCACCGCGAAGCCGACCAGCAGCAGCAGCAGCAAATTGGTGTCGCCCTGGCCGATCGCCTCGTCGACGGTCAGCTGCAGGAAGAAGGGCATGGCGAGCGTGGTCAGCTGCAGCAGCAGCGACAAAGCGAGGATCTGGAAGGTGGCGCTGCGATAGCCGACCAGCTTCGACCAGAGGTCGCTGAGCCGCGTCCGCGTCCGCGCCTCAACCGGGACGAAGCGGGCGGTCGGGGTGAGCTCGAGCGCGACGCCGGTGAAGTGGCGGCCGAGCTCGGCGATCGAGAGCATCCTTCGGCCGGCCGCCGGGTCGAGGATGGTGATGCCTTTGGCGCCGGCCTGCTCCAGCACGACGAAATGGTTGAGGTCCCAGTGCAGCACGGCGGGAAGCTGGAGCTTGCCGAGCTCGTCGACGTCGAGCCGGAGCGCGCGCGGCGCCAGTTCGAGGTCCGAGGCGACCGCCATCAATTCGGCAAGCGTGGCGCCCTTGCTGGAGGTCGGGTAGCGCTGGCGCAGGCCCGGCAGATTGACCTTATGGCCGTGCCAGGACGCAACCATGGCGAGGCAGGCGAGGCCGCATTCCGCCCCCTCCGACTGGAGCACCGGCCGCAGCCGGCGGGCCCAGGGCCATTCGACGCCGCTGATGCTCATGGACGCACCAAGGCGCGGAACGGGTTGAACAAAACCTCCCACAGGCTGCGCCGTTCGAGGACGAGATTGGCCGAAAGCGTCATGCCGGGCCGCAGGCGCGCGTCGGCGTCGGGAAGGCGCGGCACCGCCTGGTCGATGGCGACGCGGATGCGGAAGACCGGCTCCTGGATGCCGAGCGCGCTGTCGAGCGCGGCCGGCTCGATCGACACGCGGGAGACGGCGGTGACACGGCCGCGGCCGGCGCCGTATTTCTGGTACGGAAAGGCATCGAAGAACAGGCGGACCTCCTGGCCCGGATGGACGAAGCCGACCGCGCGAGTGGGGGCATAGAGCCAGATTTCGAGCCGGCTGCCGGAGGGGACGATGGTGACGAGCGAGGCTTCGGGCTTGGCGCGCTGACCGACCTCCGCGCTGATGTCGCCGACCTCGCCCGCGATCGGGGCGGTCAGCGTGAGCTCCCCCTGGCGGCTGAGCGCGATCCGCTGCTGGCCGAGGGCGGCGCGCTGGGCGCCCAGGTCGGAATTGCTGCGCTGGGCCTCGAGCCCGCGCTGGGCGATCTGGGCGTCGGCCGCGGCAAGCGCCTGGCGCTGCGTGATCAGCCGTTCGCCCAATTGCTCGATCTCGGCGCGGCGGGCGAGCAAGGCCGAGCGGCTGTCCTCGACCTGGCGCTGCGTGCCCGCGCCTTCGGCGGCGAGGCGCGCGGCGCGGCCGGTCGCCGCTTCCGCGAGCCGTGCCTGGCCGGCGGCGAAGACGCGCTGGCGCTCGAGCGAGGCGATGTCGGCGGCGAGGCTCGCTTTCTGCTTCGCCAGCGCGCCGGTCTCGGCGGTGCCGAGGCTGGCGGCGAGCTGCTGCTGGCGGGCAAGCTCCTGGTCCTGGCCGGCGAGCTGGCCGAGCTGGGTAGTGAGGCCGCCTTCGCCCTGGGCGATGGCGAGGGTGACGAGCGGCGTCCCCGCCTCGACATGCTGGCCGTTGCGGACGTGGAAGCGGCGGATCTCCGCCGGCGCGCCCGGATAGACGCGGGCGATACCGTTATCGTAGGCGACGACGCCCTTGACCTGGGCGCGGGTCGAATAATGGCCGAGGACGAGGATCGCCGCGACGAGCGCGGCGAAGGCGAGGACGAGGGTGACGTAGAGCTTCGCCCGCGGCGGCGTCGCCGCCACCACGTTGCCGGCGAGGCGCTCGCGCCCCGCTTCGATCACTTCCTGGCGGAAGAGCTGGACCGTCAATTCGCCCCCAATGCGTATTTTTCGCGCGTCGTGAGGGCGGCGCTAGCGGAAAGGGCTGAAAAGTCGGTTAAGCTTAGGCGATAGTTTACCTCGTGCGGCTAGAGGCGCGGTCATGGCCAGGCGCTTATTCCCATTGCTCGTCCTGCTCGCCGCCGGCTGCGCGCCGCAGGTGCGGCTCGCCGTCGCGCCGAATGTCGCGTCGACCGAGTGGCGCGACGGCCCCGCCGCCACGGCCGAGCAAGTGGGCGGCCAGCGCCTTGCCGACGCCCTGCGCTCCGCCGAGCTTCGCCGGCTGACCGAACGCGCGCTCGACGCCAATGCCGACATCGCCGCCGCCGCTTCGCGGATCGAGCGGGCGCGGGCCGAGCTCGGCGCGGCGCGGGCGGCGATGCTGCCCATCGTCTCCACCTCGGCCGGGATCGGCACCACCCGCACCGACGACAAGAACGATTCGCTCTTCCGCTTCAGCGAGGGCTTTGCCGGCGCCGACATCAGTTTCGACCTCGACCTGTTCGGCGCCGCCCGCGCCGGCAAGCGCGCGTCGCGCGAACGCCTGCTCGCCGCCGCCTTCGACCGCGATGCGGCGTCCCTGACGGTCGAGGCCGGGGTGGCGCGCGCCTATGTCCAATATTGCGCGCTGGCCGACCGCATCCGCCTGCTCGACCGCAGCATCGCCGACGCGCGCGAGCTCGAGCGGATCATCGGCATCCGCTTCCGCGAAGGCGCCGCGACCAAGGTCGATGTCGGCCTGCAGGCGATCGAGACCCGCAACCTCGAGGCCGAAAGGCTGCGGCTGGTCGAGGCGCGGCTGCGCACCCGCAACGCTTTGGCTCTGCTCGCGGGCGAGGAAGCGCCGATCTTCGACCTCGCCGAAGGCGGCCTCGACGGGTTCCGGGTGCCGGCGCTGGCGCCGGTCCAGCCCGGCGCTTTGCTCGTCCGCCGGCCCGACGTCCGCGCCGCCGAGGCTCGGATCGCCGCGGCCTCGGGCGATATCGACGCGGCCCGCCGCGCCTTCCTGCCGAGCCTGCGCCTCTCCGCCAGCGGTCTCGGCCAGGCGGCGACGTTCAGCGGCCCGCTCGGCTCGACCCTCGCCATCGGCGCGAGCCTGCTCGGCCCGATCTTCGACCGCGGCCGCCTCAACGGCCGGCTCCACGTCGCTGCCGCCGACCAGCATGAGAGCGTCGCGCTCTACCGCAAGACCCTGCTGACCGCGCTCAAGGAAAGCGAGGACGCTTTGGCCGGCGCCTCGCAATCGGCCGAACGCGAGCGGCTGATCGTCGAAATCGTCGCCCATGCCGAGACCACCGCGCGCCTGTCGCGCATGCAATATCTCGAAGGCGATGCGGATTTGCGCACCGTCCTCGACGCCCAGCGCCTGCTGGTCCAGGCCGAGGATGCCCGCGCCCTCGTCCTCCAGGAGCGGCTGAACGCCGCCGCCGACCTCTACGAAGCGATGGGCGGCGCACCGCAGGGTCCCGCTTATGTCGATGCGCGCCACCCGTAGCGGCCGCGCGATCGACATTGTCCCGCTCGTGTATTACTGATATAGGTCAGTGATGCACAAGCTGGGGGGCTGAAGATGGAAAGCGCGGCCGCAAATGGCGATCATTTTTCTCCCAGCCTGAAGGCCAGGATCGCCGGCGCCTTGTGGCTGTTCGTCATTGCCGCCGGCCTCTTCGCGGAGGTTTTCGTCCGCTCCGGCCTGATCGTCCATGGCGATGCGGCCGCGACCGCCGCGCGGATCGCCGCGTCGGAACCGCTCTACCGGCTCGGCTTCGCCGCAGATCTCGCCGGCGCCGCCGCTTATGCGGGGGTGAGCCTGCTTCTCTACGAGCTGCTGCGGCCGGTGAGCCGCAGCCTGTCGCTGGCCGCGCTCGGCTTCGGCCTCGCGGGGAGCACCGTCATGGCCGCGAACCTCGTCAACATGTACGCGCCCCTCGTCCTGATCCGGGCCGGGGGAGCGGCCGCTCTGGTCCTCGTCTTCGTGCGGCTCCACGGCGTCGGCTACAATATCAGCATGCTCTTCTTTGCGGTCCAGGTTTCGTTCCTCGGCTGGCTGGTGCTGCGATCGACTTTTCTCCCGCGCATCCTCGGCATCCTGCTGCTCATCGAAGGGGCGTGCAGCCTAGTCCACTGCTTCGGGCTCTTCCTCGATTTCGGCTTCATCGACCGTTTCGACACCTGGATCCTGCTGCCGGGGCTGTTCGCGGAAGGAGGCATGACCTTGTGGCTGCTGGTGATGGGGGTGAACGCCGCGAAGTGGCGGGAGCAGCCGCGCCGCTAGGTCGCTTGCCTCTCCGCCGCCGCCGCCTTACCCCTCCTCCAAAGGAGAGGGCGATGCGGATCGCATGCCTGGGCGGGGGACCCGCCGGGCTCACTTTCGCGATTTCGATGAAGCTGCGCGACCCCGCGCACGAGATCGACCTCTTCGAACGCAATCGCGCCGACGACACGTTCGGCTGGGGCGTCGTCTTCTCCGACCAGAGCGTCGAGAATCTGGTGGCGAACGATCCCGTCTCCGGCGCGCTCATCCGCGACGAATGCGCGCATTGGGACGATATCGAGGTCCATATCCATGGCGAGACGATCCGCTCGTCCGGCCACAGCTTCATCGGCATCGGCCGCAAGCGCCTGCTTGCCATTCTGCAGGAGCGGGCACGCACGCTCGGGGTGCGGCTCCATTTCGAGCGTGAGGCAAGCGCGGACCTGGCCGACTGGGCGGATTACGATCTCGTCATCGCCGCCGACGGCGCCAACAGCCGCATCCGCAACGCCCATGCCGAGCATTTCTGCGTCGACGTCCAGCCGCGGCGGAACCGCTTCTTCTGGTTCGGAACGACCAAGGTCTTCGCAGCCTTCACCTTCGCCTTCGAGCAGACCGAGGCGGGCTGGGTCTGGGCCCATGCCTATCGCTTCGGAGACGGCCTCTCGACCTTCATCGTCGAAATGGCGCCGGAAACCTGGGCGAAGCTCGGCCTCGACCGGCTGGACCAGCCGGCGGCGATCGCGCTCTGCGAGCGGATCTTCGCCAAATATCTGGACGGCCATGCGCTCATGTCGAATGCCGGCCATCTGCCGGGGCCGCAGGCATGGCTGCAATTCCGCCGCATCCTCTGCAAGCGCTGGTCCTATCGTAATCTCATCCTGCTCGGCGACGCCGCCCATACCGCCCATTTCTCGATCGGCTCGGGCACCAAGCTTGCGGT
The DNA here is from genome assembly GCA_028293025.1 of Alphaproteobacteria bacterium. Taxonomy (GTDB): domain Bacteria; phylum Pseudomonadota; class Alphaproteobacteria; order Sphingomonadales; family Sphingomonadaceae; genus Allosphingosinicella. The sequence goes on along the minus strand of JAQGLF010000140.1, from coordinate 6,436 downwards.
CGAAGATGCGATCAAGCTCGCCGAAGTGCTGAACCGGCCCGGCCTGGAACGCGAGGCGGCCCTGTTCGAATATCAGGCGGAGCGGAACCTCGAAGTGCTGAAGCTCCAGAACAGCGCCCGCAATTCGACCGAATGGTTCGAGACGCTGGAACGCTATCTCGATTTCGAGCCGATCCAATTCGCTTACTCGCTGCTCACCCGCTCGCAGCGGGTCAGCCACGAAAATCTGCGGCTGCGCGACAAGCCCTGGCTGGAAGGGGTGGAAAGCTGGTTCCAGTCGCGGGCGGCGGGCGTGCCGGTCAACCATCCCGCGCCGCCGATGTTCGCGCCCTACCAACTGCGCGGGCTGCGGCTCGACAATCGCGTCGTCGTCTCGCCCATGGCGATGTATTCGGCGGTCGACGGCAGCCCGGGCGACTTCCACCTCGTCCATTACGGCACCCGCGGCCAGGGCGGGGCCGGCCTGCTTTACACGGAGATGACCTGCGTCTCGCCGGAGGGGCGGATCAGCCCCGGCTGCACGGGGATGTACGCGCCCGATCATCTCGCCGCGTGGAAAAGGATCGTCGATTTCGTCCATGCCCAGAGCCGGGCGAAATTCTGCCTCCAGCTCGGCCATTCCGGCCCCAAGGGGAGCACCAAAATCGGCTGGGAGGGCTATGACGTGCCGCTGGAGAGCGGCAATTGGCTGGTCATGGCTGCCTCGGACGTGCCGTGGACGAAGCACAACCAGGTGCCGCGGCCGATGAACCGAACCGACATGGACGCGGTGATCGCCCAATTCGTCGCGGCGGTGCTCATGGGGGAGGAAGCGGGCTTCGACATGGTCGAGCTCCACGCCGCCCACGGCTATCTCCTGTCGAGCTTCATCACCCCGCTCACCAACCGGCGGACCGACGATTATGGCGGCAGCCTGGAAAACCGCCTCCGCTTCCCGCTCGAAGTCTTCCGGGCGATACGCGCGGCCTGGCCGGCGGAGAAGCCGATGTCGGTGCGCATCTCCGCCAACGACTGGATGGGCGAGGCCGGCGTCACACCGGACGAGGCTGTGCGGATCGGCCGCGCCTTCGCCGAGGCCGGCGCCGATCTGATCGACGTCTCCGCCGGCCAGACCTGGGCCGAATGCTCGCCCATCTATGGCCGCATGTTCCAGACGCCCTTCGCCGACCAGATCCGCAACGAAGGCCGTGTCGCCACCATCGCCGTCGGCAACATCTACGAGCCCGACCATGTCAACTCGATCCTCGCCGCCGGCCGCGCCGACCTCGTCGCGCTCGCCCGGCCGCACCTCGTCGATCCGATGTGGACCCTGCGCGCCGCCGCCGCCCACGATGTCCGCGGCGTCCACGTCCCGCCCCAATATCTCGGCGGCATGGCCCAGCTCGCGCGCAACCTGCAGCGCGAGGCCGAGGCGGCGCTCAAGGCATGAGGCTCGCCGGACACCATGCGCTGATCACCGGCGGCGGCACCGGCATCGGCGCGGCCATCGCCCGCGCGCTCGCGGCGGAGGGCGCGCGGCTGAGCCTGGTGGGGCGGCGCAAGGAGAAGCTGGAGGAGACGGCCGCCCTACTTTGTGTTCCTGCGAAAGCAGGAACACAGCCTGGGCTCCTGCTTTCGCAGGAACACATCTTTTTGGCCCCCGCCGACGTGACCGACCGAGACCAGGTCTTCCAGGCCTTCGCCGCCGCCCGTGAAGCGCAGGGCCCGGTCACCATCCTCGTCAACAATGCCGGGACCGCCTTATCCGCCCCATTTGCGAAGGTGACGCCGGAGGCGTGGCGCGAGACTCTCGCCGTCAATCTCGATGCGCTTCTCCATTGCTGCCAGGCGGCCCTGCCCGATCTGCTGGCGGCGGAGGCGGGGCGGATTGTCACCGTCGCTTCGACCGCCGGCCTCAAGGGCTATGCCTATTCCGCGCCTTATGTGGCGGCGAAGCATGGCGCCGTCGGCCTCACCCGCGCGCTGGCGGCGGAGCTGGCGAAGACGAAGGTGACCGTCAACGCCGTCTGCCCGGGCTTCACCGACACGCAAATGGTGGCGGCGGCGGTTGCGAAGATAAGCGGCAAGACCGGCCGATCGGCGGAGGAGGCCCGAGCGCAGCTCGCCGGCTTCAACCCGCAGGGCCGCCTGATCGCGCCCGAGGAAGTGGCGGCGGCGGTTCTCTGGTTGTGCCTGCCCGAAAGCGGCTCGATAAACGGCCAGGCGATCGCGGTGGCGGGGGGAGAGGTGGTTTGAAGCTGGATCCGGAGAGCTACGCGCCCGACCATTTCCTGTGGGATTATGCGGGCGGCGTCGCCACGATCACGCTCGACCGGCCCGAGCGGAAGAACCCGCTCACCTTCGAGAGCTATGCCGAGCTGCGCGACACGTTCCGCGCGCTCGTCGACGCCCGGGCGGTGAAGGCCGTGGTCGTCATCGGCGCCGGCGGCAATTTCAGCTCGGGCGGCGACGTCCACGAGATCATCGGTCCGCTCACCGAAAGGGAGATGCCGGGCCTGCTCGACTTCACCCGCATGACCGGCGATCTGGTCAAGGCGATGCGTGCCTGCCCGCAGCCGATCGTCGCCGCGATCGACGGCATCTGCGTCGGCGCCGGCGCGATCATGGCGATGGCATCGGACATCCGCATCGCGACGGGATCGGCGAAGACCGCCTTCCTCTTCACCCGCGTCGGCCTCGCCGGCTGCGACATGGGCGCCTGCGCGATCCTGCCGCGGATCATCGGCCAGGGCCGCGCCTCGGAGCTGTTGTTCACCGGCCGGACGATGAGCGCGGCGGAAGGCGAAAGCTGGGGTTTCTACAATCGCCTCGTCGATACCGGGAGGCTGCTGGAAGAGGCGCAAACCCTGGCGCGCGACCTCGCCTCCGGCCCGACCTTCGCCCATGGCATCACCAAGACCCAGCTCAACCAGGAATGGAATGTCAGCCTCGAAACCGCGATCGAAATGGAGGCGCAGGCGCAGGCGATCTGCATGGCGAGCAACGACTTCCGCCGCGCCTTCGAAGCCTTTGCGGCGAAGAAGACACCGGAGTTCCGGGGTGACTGACTCCCTCTCCCTTCAAGGGAGAGGCGCGTCTTGACCGACCGCGCCTTCCTCGATTGGCCCTTCTTTGACGACAGCCATCGGCAGCTCGCGGAGAAGCTCGAAAGCTGGTGCGCGCGCGAGCTGGGCGACGGGGAGCCGGCGGACGTCGACGCGGCCTGCCGCGACCTGGTGCGCAAGCTCGGCGAGGCGGGGTGGCTCCGTTACTGCGTCCCGGCGGCTTATGGCGGCGTCCATGAGGCGCTCGACGTGCGCTCGCTGGCTTTGATCCGCGAGACGCTGGCGCGGCATGACGGTCTCGCCGACTTCGCCTTCGCGATGCAGGGGCTCGGCTCCGGCGCGATCGCCCTGTTCGGTTCGGAGGCGCAGAAGCAGGCCTGGCTTCCCGCCGTCGCCCGCGGCGAGAAGATCGCCGCTTTCGCGCTGACCGAGCCCGGCTCCGGTTCCGATGCCGCCGCGATCGAGACGGAGGCGCGGGAAAAGAAGGGCGGCTACGTCCTCAACGGCGCCAAGACCTATATCTCGAACGGCGGCATCGCCGATTTCACCATCGTCTTCGCCCGCACCGGCGAGGCGCCCGGAGCGAAGGGACTTTCCGCCTTCCTTGTCGAGAGCGGCTCGCCCGGGCTCGACGACAGCGAGCGGATCCATGCGATCGCACCCCATCCCCTCGCGACCCTTCGGTTCGAGGACATGCATCTGCCCGCCTCCGCCTTGATCGGCGAGCGCGGCCGCGGCTTCCAGCAAGCGATGGCGACGCTCGACGTCTTCCGCACCACTGTCGGCGCCGCGGCCCTCGGTTTCGCCCGGCGCGCGCTCGACGAGGCGACGCGGCGGGCGCTGACCCGGCGGCTGGGGGAGGGGCTGCTCGCCGACAATGCGATCACCCAGGCGAAGCTCGCCGAGATGGTGCTCGACGTCGAGACCTCCGCTTTGCTCGTCTATCGCGCCGCCTGGGTCCGCGACGTGCAAGGCAGGCGCAACAGCCGCGAGGCGGCGCTCGCCAAGCTCCACGCCACCGACAGCGCCCAGCAGGTGATCGACAAGGCGGTGCAGATGTTCGGCGGCCTCGGCGTTACCCGAGGCGTGCCGGTCGAGCGGCTCTATCGCGAGATCCGGGCGCTGCGCATCTACGAAGGCGCTTCGGAGGTGCAGAAAATGGTTATCGCCCGTCACCATCTCGCGGATTATCGGGCATGAAAATGCTGCAGCCCGCCTCCTGGCCGCGGCCCAAAGGCTATGCCAACGGCATCTCGGCACGGGGACGGACGATCTTCACCGCCGGCGTGATCGGCTGGGACGGGCAGGAGAAGATCGTCGCGCCGGATCTGCCGGGCCAGCTCCGCCAGATCCTGCGCAACATCCTCGCCATCATCGCCGAGGACGGCGCCGGGCCGGAGCATGTCGTCCGCATGACCTGGTACGTCGTCGATCTCGACGACTATCGCGCGCGGATCGCCGAGGTGGGCGCGGTCTGGCGCGAGGTGATGGGCCGCAACTTCCCGGCGATGGCGGTGGTCGAGGTGAAGGGCCTGGTCGAGCCGGCGGCGCGGCTCGAGATCGAGGCCGTGGCGATGGTGCCGGACTGATGCGCTCGGCGCATGTCGATTGCTTCGCCCGCGACCGGCTGCCGCCGCCTGAGCTTCAGCCTGAATTCCTCTTCGATCTCCCGGAACTCCATTATCCCGAGCGGCTCAACGCGGCGTCCGCGCTGGTCGACGGCCCGCCCGCCGACGCGCCGGCTTTGATCAACCACGCGGGCACCTGGACCTATGGCGCGATGCGGGACCTCTCCGACCGCATCGCCCGCCTGCTCGTCGAGGAGGAGGGGCTCGTCCCCGGCAATCGGGTGCTGCTGCGCGGACCGAACGGGGCGATCTTGTTCGCCGCCTGGCTGGGCGTGCTCAAGGCGGGCGGCATCGTCGTCGCGACCATGCCGATCCTGCGCCCGCGCGAGATTGCGCCCGTCGTCGCGCGCGCCCGGATCCATCATGCGATCGTCGACGACCGCCATCTCGCCGATTTCCTGACGGCGGCCGACGAGACCGGGCTGATCCGCTCGCTGCTCACTTATCATGGCGATGCCGGCGGCGGCGCGATGGAGCGGCGGTTGGAGGGGGTCGCCGGCGGGTTCGCGGCGGTCGACACCCATCGCGACGACGTCGCCCTGATCGCCTTCACCTCGGGCACGACCGGCCGGCCCAAGGGCTGCGTCCATTATCATCGCGACGTGCTCGCGCCCGCCGACAGCTTCGCCCGCCACGTGCTGAAGCCGGAGCCGGGCGGCCGCTGGCTGTGCTCGGCGCCGATCGCCTTCACCTTCGGCCTCGGCATGCAGCTCATCTTCCCCTGGCGCTTCGGCGGCGCGGCCGTGACGGTCGAGCAGCCGGGGCCGAAGTCGCTGCTGGAAGCGGTGGCGAAGCACGAGGTCACGATCCTCGCCACCGCGCCCACCGCCTATAAGGCGATGCTCCCGATGCTCGGCGAGCATGATCTCACTTCCCTCGCCACCTGCGTCTCGGCGGGCGAGCATCTTCCCGCCGCCACCTGGCATGCCTGGCGGGATGCCACCGGCCTCGGCATCGTCGACGGCATCGGCGCGACCGAGATGATGCACATCTTCATCTCCGCATCGGGCGACGACATCCGCCCCGGCGCCACCGGCAAGGCGGTTCCCGGCTACCGGGCCTGCGTGCTGGACGGGGTGGGGCGTCCGCTCCCGCACGGCATTGGCCGGTTGGCGGTGAAGGGGCCGACCGGCTGCCGCTATTTCGACGACGAGCGGCAGCGCGATTACGTCCGGGACGGCTGGAACGTCACCGGCGACACCTTCCGCCAGGATGAGGAAGGGTATTTCCGCTACGTCGCCCGCTCCGACGACATGATCGTCTCGGCGGGCTACAATATCGGCGCGCCGGAGGTGGAGAACGCCCTCCATCTCCACGCGGCGGTGGCGGAATGCGCGGTGATCGGCGTGTCCTGCCCGGAGCGCGGGCAGAAGGTGAAGGCCTTCATCGTCCTCGCCGCCGGCCATTCGGCCTCACCGGAGCTGGCGCAGGCGCTCCAGGATCATGTCAAGGCGGCGATCGCCCCCTACAAATATCCGCGCGAGGTGGAATTCGTCGATGCCCTGCCGCGGACCGCGACCGGCAAGCTCCAGCGCTTCGCGCTCAAAAGCTGAGGATCAGCAGCCCTGGCTGGGGGCCGGGCCGGCGACTCCGGGGAGCCTGCGCACGCCGTCGAGGCACTTGACCGCGGCGGCCCCCGTAGCCGGCGCCGGGGCATGGGCGGCGGGCGGGGCGGCAGGCGTGCCGCCGTCGCTCTTCGCCTTGGCGCCGAGCGGCGTCTGCGGCTTTTCGGGCAGTCCGGAGAGGGCCCAGTGCAGGGTGTTG